>JAQBPL010000035.1 GCA_028287545.1 Vulcanimicrobiota bacterium
TCCGAACATCGGGCGCGTCCGCACGTTGACGCCCGCCTGCGCCTCGATGCGCGATCTGGTCATCCCGTCGTTCGCGGCGGCTCGGCGCGCCGACGCGCGGTTCGCCGAGACGCTGAAGCGCCTTCCGATGTATGCAGAGGTCGCCGACGACCCGGAGCACCGGACCGATGTGTTTCGCGAATCCGCGCTCGCCAAGCTTGATTCCGACGCAACGGCCTTGCTCAAGGAAACGCTCGTGATCAACCGTGCGTTGGGCGATCCCCGGCTCTCGAAGGACTCGAACGACCCCGCAGTCCTCGCCGAACGCGCCGAGCTCCAGCGAGTGTACGACGCGCAAAGCGCGCGGGCGAACTTGCTCGAGGAGTTCGTCATGCGCCAGCGGGTCGCGATCGCGAAGAACGGCATCGACGACAATCATGCCTTTGCGAGCCGGCTCAATGCGGACACTGCGACCCCGATGGCGGCTCCCTACGCGCCTGACCCGACGCAAACCGCTTCACCCAACATGCCGCCGCTCAACGGCAACAGCATGAGCGACAAGCGGATCATGGACGAGTGGGCCCGCGGCATCTCCAGCGGCATACGCGCGAGCGAGAACCGCGCTGCCAAAACGTTCCTCTCGATCGCGAAGAGCTGTACCTCGACCTAGTCGACGCACGTCAGCCGCCTGGGCGAGGACTCGGACCCGGAACGGGCGCGGCGATGTTGCGCAGCTCCGCGTCGATCGCGTCGACGATCTCCTTCGCCGAGGCCGCGTACCGCGAGCCACGGGTGTCGCCGGTGCGGGTGACGTCGTTGGTGCCGCTGACGTTCGCCGAACTCGTCACCCGCGAACCGCCCAGCCTCCAATCGACGACCTCAGCCGCGAGCCGCCTATCGGCTTCGAACTCTCGCTTGGCGTCGGCGAGGCGGTCCTGGCGCACCAGCGCTCGCGCTGCCAATACGCCGAATGCCGCCTGCCGCGTGTATGCGTAGTGCATGCCCGGCTCGGCATTCCCGTTCGCCAGGAACTCCTTGGCACAGGTCTCGTAGGCCGCCGACGCAGCGTGTGCGGCGGCGTAGACCCGCTCCGGGGGGTCGGCCGTCTTCAAAGCACTCAAGCCTACGACCGCCGCGGTGGCATTCGGGCACAGCGTGTCGGAAAACTGGCCGGCGGCGCTTGCCGAGCTTGCCGGGCCGCCCAATACGACGCTCGGCATGAGCAAGAACGCAAGCGTAAGAGGTCGCATCGCCCCTCTCCTTCTTGGCGGCGTCGGGCCCTCCCGTCAATTCCCTCCGAATTTCCCAGGACTCCGAGCAATTTTTAAGAGGATTTTAAGTATTCTCTGAGTTATGAGGCGTTTTCAGCGCCCGTCCCGAGCGATCGGTCGGTGCGCTTAATTACTCCCCTTTGTGAGGTTGCAGTGCACCCATTCGGTGACGCGCTTCGGGCGATATCGCGCTTGCGGACCATCTTGAGTCTGGCGCTTGCGTTGGTCTTCGTCCTTAGCACCGTTTATCCGGCGTTCGCGGGAACGACCGGAACCATCTCAGGCACGATCACGACGCAGTCCGGCCAGAAGTTGGCCGGCGTGTCGGTCACCGCCATTTCCCCGTCGTCGCGTTATGCGGCGACGACGGATCAAGGCGGGTTCTTTTCGATGACCGGCGTCACGCCGGACACCTACAACCTGACGTTCGTCGGCAAGGGCTACTCCGATCTGACGATCGGCGGCGTCACGGTCGTCGCCGACGCGGTGGCCAATGTGTCGCAAACGCTGGCGACGCGCCTTCAGACGATCGGCCGGACGGCGGCCCGCAGTTCGACCAGCGCGTTTCAGCCGACGCAGACGGTCGACCAATATACTGCCTCGACCGCGCAGATCCAGACCGTCCTCGGCAAGAGCAACGCGACGAGCGAGTCCTCGCTGCTCGCATCGATCCCGGGCGCGTCGTTCGACTCGAGCGGGTACCCCGTGCTCCGCGGCGGCCGCGAAAACGAAGAAGGCTTCCAGTACGAGGGGATCGACTACACCGACGCGTTCACGAGCCAGTTCGTGAACAGCCTCACGCTCAACGGCTTCAACCAATTCCAGGTGACGCCGGGCGCGGGCGACGCGTCGGTCGGGAACTCCGGCACGGGCACCATCAACATCACCGCCAAGCGCGGCTCGCGCCCGGCGTTCGGCCTCGTCGAGGCAGACCTGTTCACCGGCAACAACTCGACGCGCCAACTCCACTCGGAGTACGGTTTCGCGACGCCCAACGGGCGCTTCTCGAACTACGCGGCCTTTTTCGCCGACCGCACCACGGCGTTCAAGTACGGACCGGGGGGAACTTCAGCGACTCCCCTCGGCTTGCTCTTTTCCGGCCGCAACAATTCGACGTTGAACGACGTCGTGGAAAACGCCATCTACAAATTCGGCAAGGACAACGACCAAGCGCTGCAGTTCTTTTACGAGAACACGCAGTTCAATCTGCACCTCGGCTACGGGGACGTCAGTAACCTGACCTATAAAGACACCGACCCGTACTATCTGCGCAACGCCGGCGCCGTCACGGGTTTGACTAACGCGCAAATTCAGGCGCTCCAGCCGCTCACGGTCGGGCAATCGTACGTCGGACAGAAGCTCGGCGGGCGCGGTGCCCAGAACTACAATCAGCCCAACGACACGTTCAAGCTGCAGTACACGAACAACATCAGTTCGTCGATGTTCGTCACCGCGAAGTTCTACAAAGTGAACGCCGTTACGCTGTTCGATTTCCCGTACAACTCGACGGGGTACTTCCTGGGTGACTTCGCCGCGCTCCAGGGCGGCCAGCGCACCGGGTTCGCGATCGACAGCACGAAGCAGCTCGACTCGAAGAATTTGCTCGGGTTCGGCGGCAAGTACGAGTACCTGCATCCGGTATACAGCCAGCCGTCCGGATCCGGTGCCCTGATGGCCCTCGGCGGATTCGGCTCGTCATTGGAAATCGCCGACTTCCTGCCGAACAACCCCGCGACATGTCCGATCACGAGTGCAACCAAACTCTATCGCACCTGCGGCTACATCTTTAGTCAGTTCGGGCCCGGTGCCAATGGCAATGCGACGGTGCTGCCGTACTCGGACGAGCGTACATCGACGAATCGTCAGGACTTTGGGTTCTACGTCAAGGACACGTTCTCGGCGACCGATCGTCTCAAGATCGACATGGGCCTCCGACTCGACGGTGTGAATAACCGTCTTCCGGCGTGCAACATCAATACGTGCCAGCCGACGTCGACGGGTACGTTCGCCGACGGTTCGCCGGATCCGAGCAAGGACCGGTTCGACTACGCGAAGGACACCGTCACGCCGCGCGTCCTGCAGCCTCGACTCGGCGCAGCCTACCAGATCGGCCGCAACGACTCGGTGCGCGCTTCGTACGGCCGCTCGGTGGAGTTCACCCCGCTGGCGTTCATGGATGTGTCGAACGGCATGCAGGGCGTCGCGCAGTTCGCGGGTGTTCCATCGCGGGACCCGCTGACCGGCAAACCGGCCACGTTCTGCGGCACGACTGGCAATCGTCTTTGCGCGAACTACGCCGACCAGCTGTTCTGGGAGATGCAGAACACAATCAACGGCACTCCGATCCAGCCGGCGAAGCCCACCACGTATAACAACTACGAGATCTCGTACTCGCATCAGTTCCCTCATGCCGTGTCGGTCAAGCTGACGCCGTTCTATCGCAAGTCGTACGACGCGACGGCGTTGACGAGACAGCAGATCGTCGTCAACGGCGTTCCGCAGGTTGACCAGTTCGGCTCTCCGGTTCTTGGTCCGTCAATCACGACCAATCTCGGGAAGAGCCAGATCAGCGGCGTCGAGTTCTTCATGACGAAGGAAGCGGCGTACGGCTTCTCCGGCTCCCTGTCGCTGACGTATCAGAACGAGTTCTCCAACGTCGTTCCGACGTCCGCAAGTGAAGACTTCTTCCCGTCGATCCCACCCGATTCGCTCGCGCTGGGCAAGCTGTATCGCGTCGGCTTCCTCTCGCCGTTCGTCGGTACGCTGGCGCTCAACTACAAGACCCGCAGCGGTTGGCGCATCAACCCGACGATCTTCTACAACCACGGCTATCCCACGGGCGTCGGAACGCTTACGGCGGCGAACGTCAACGGTAAGTCGGTAAACGTTCCCAACACCAACGTCACGAATCCGGCTCAGCTGGGCGGCACGACCGGCGCCTATGCGTACGTCGATCCGCAGAATCCCGGCACGGTGTTCAACCCGAACATCGACGCGACACGCGGAACGCCGAACGGCGTCGATCCAGGCAGCATCCTGAGCAAGGCACGGCTCCAGCCCGTCCAGCTCGCCATCGAGTACAGCTCGCCGCTGCACCCGAAGAACACGGTCGGAGTGCTGGTCACGAACCTCTTCAACAACTACTACAGTGACCCGGCGCTTAACACGCGTTACCAGCCGGTCGCGACCGGCAGCGGCGCACCGTACTCGGGCTATACGTCCCTCGCGACGGTGCCAGGCGCGTACCCGGGGCTCTACAACTACACCAGCCGTCAGGGCAACCTTCCGTATCTGCTCACGGCAAGCCGTGCGCCGCGGACGGTCCAGTTCTACTACCAACTCGGATTCTAGGGAGCTACCTTGTCTAAACTGATCAACGCCGCCGCTTCTGCGGCCGTGGGGATAGCGCTGCTCGCCGGATGCACGTCGGGCCAGCTCGGCGTGGAGCCTACGACGCAGGTCGCAGACGTCCAGAACGGCACGGTCCTTCAATTCGCGGTCGGTACCGCGAACTTCGCAGGGACGGTCTATCTCAACACCCTCGAGACGTACCGTCAGGCGAACGGCCTGTCGGCGACGCTCTACAACACCCCGTCGATCACCGGGCCGGCGGGATTCGTGGTCGCGTCCCCCGCGCCAACCACGAACACTGATTTCGGCACGAACCACATCAGCGGCACGGCGCCGACCCAGCCCGGGACCACGGCGGTCGTAACCACGTTCGGCCAAACCGGCGGCGCCTTCGGCTACGGGTTTGCGCCCGACAATTCGAACACCGCGGGGTCCGCCGTGTTCACGCAGTACAACTCGCCGCAGTACGTCGCGAGCGCGCGGCCGTTCTTGCTCGGACCTCCGGTCACGCCCGACACGCACAGCGGAACGTACCCGACCGGCTTCCTCGGGTTCTCGTCCGGATTCGTTGCCTTTGGGGTGACGCCGGTCGCGGGCCAGTACACGCTGACCGTCACCGTCCCGGGAAATTCGCCCGGCTCTGCGCCGCTCGCCGTGAAGACGGCCACCGGCACGCTGACGAATACGGCCGGGCTGCCGACGATACCGCCGCCTACAGTCACTCCGACGACGGGCGGCGGCGGAGCCTCATTCACCGTGCTTCCGCAGCCCGTGGGGACAACGAACCAAGTGCTCTACGTGCGCAACGTGACACAGGGCACGTACTACTCCTTCGACGCAACCGGGGGCGGGACGTTCGTCTTGAGCGCGACGGCGGGCGGCACCGATCCGGCGGGGGTGCCGAAGAAGCCCTTTCTTACCGGCGATACCATTCGCGCCTATGTGGTTGCGGCGAACTACAACATCATCGCGCTCTCGAGCGTGGTCAACAGCCAGCAGAGCCCGGCGTTGCCGGCGGAAGCCGACATCACGGTATCGGCGAACACTGACAAGCCGGAGGGCTAACGTCGCTCAGTCTCCGCAAAGAAGGGCGGTCGCTACGGCGACCGCCTTTTTTGCTGCGAGGACGGATCCGGCGCGGCGCGAAGGCGCTGCCCGCGGCTCCCTAGCTCCAAAAATCCCCCGTCACCCTGCTCGGCATGACATGAGATATTCCGTAGCGGTTCAGCGCGCCAACGAGATGCAGACCACGCCGGCGAACGCCACCGCGACGCCGGCCCATTGGACGCGCACCAGCCGCTCGTGCAGAACGACCGCGGCGAGCGCGACCGTACCCGCCGGATAGAGCGACGCGACGACCGCGACGACGCTGAGGGCGCCGCCGCTGTGCGCCGCGATCACGAAGAAGACGTTGGCGATCATGTCGAGCGCGCCGGCGAGCGCGATCGTCCGAAAGGAGGGACGCGACACCCGCAGGGGCTGGCGGAGCAGCAAGCCGCCGCCGACGAGCAAACTCAGGGAGGTCAGCCGCATGGTGAGCATCGGGTAGAGGCCGGCTTCCGCGCGCGTCTGGGACAACCCGATAAAGAGGAAGCCGAAGGCGATCCCTGCTCCGATTGCTTCCGGGATCCCCGGCGGAAAGCGGCGCGGTTTTTCGTGGCGGGCGAGCGGGGCGTCGGCCTCTTCCGCCGATGGACGCGGGGTCGCCGCGGAGACCAGGACGACCGCCAGCATCGCGAACGCAATTCCAACGACGGCGAGCGTCGCGGGCCGCTCGCCCCGTGCGACGCCGAAGGCGACCGGAACCGCCGCTGCCAGGACCGCCGTGATCGGCGAGATGACGCCCATCGTTCCGATCCCCAGCGCCCGATAGAGCAGGGCGACCGCGAATCCGCCGGCGCACCCGCAGGCCATCCCCCAGAGAAGGTCCGACGGATGGGGCCTTCCGCCGAGAAACGGTAGCACCAGCAGCAGGATCGCAAGTCCGACCACCTGCGACCACACCGCGACGGCGATCGCCGCGACTCGGCGCGTGGCGAGGCCGCCCAGAAAGTCCGCCGCGCCGTACACCAGCGCGCACGCCAAAGCGAAGCCGATCGCCATCGAGCGCGCTCTCTAACGCGCTTTAGGGTCGAGAGCGTCGCGCAGGCCGTCGCCGAGCAGGTTGAAGCCCAAGACGAGAACGGTGATCGAGACGCCGGGGAAGATCAGCGCCCACGGGGCGGAGATCCAATAGTCGCGGGCGTCGTTGAGCATCGCGCCCCACTCCGGGGTCGGCGGCCGTGCACCCAGGCCCAGGTAGGAAAGCCCGGCGGCTTCGAGCTCCGCGGTCGCGATCCCGAGGGTCGCCTGTACTAGCAGCGGCGCGAGGATGTTCGGCAGGACGTGGCGCGCGAGGATCAGCGGAGTCGCCGCCCCGATGGCGCGCGCGGCTTCGATGAACTCGTGCTCTTTGACGGTGAGCACCGCCGAACGGGCGAGCCGCGCGTATTGCGGGACGTACACGATTCCGACCGCAATCATGAGGTTCGTGATGCTCGGGCCCAGGATCGTGGTGATGCCGATGGCGAGAATGATCGAGGGGAAGGCCAGCATCAGGTCCATCAGCGCCATCAGCGCCGACTCGGTGCGCCCGCCGGCGTAGCCCGCCACCAGGCCGATCAGCGTGCCTGCGCTGATCGCCAAGCCGACCGCGACGAACCCGATCCGAATCGAGATTCGCGCGCCGTACACGATCCGCGAGAAGACGTCGCGCCCCAGTTTGTCGGTGCCGAACCAGTGGGCCGCGGAGGGAGCGTGCGCGCCGTAGGCGATGTTCTGGCCGAGCGGGTCGTTGCTCGCCACGAGCGGCGCGAAGAGCGCCAGCAGCACGATCGTGCCGATCACGACGGCACCGACCACGGCTCCGGGGGCGCGGCTGAACCGCCGCCACACGTCGACGGCGAAGCTGCGCGCGGGCGGGTCGAGCGCGGTTGCCGCTTCCAGCTCCGTCGGGGTTGTCGAGGTCACGAGCCGCGTTCGTTCACGCGGCGGGCGGCGGCTCCCTCGCGCGCATGACGGTTTCTGGGAGGTGCAAGACGAACGAGGACTCACCGACCTACGTCCTTGTGGCCCTTTCCGGCGTTGCGTACGCTAACGAGGACGTGATGCGCGGGCCGCTGCCGACCCATGGCCCAGCAGATCTTCCAGGAGGAACCGACCCGGTGAGAACGGCTGACCCTGCCCTGAGCGCGATCGAACGGAAGATCGAGAACGGTACCTCGCTCGATCTTGAAGACGGGCTCGCGCTCTTTCGCACCGCCGACGTTCACACGCTGGGCCGGCTCGCGAAGACCGCGAAGGAGCGCAAGAGCGGCAACGAGGTCTATTACGTCCTCAACCGTTACATCAATTCGACCAACGTCTGCTACGCGAACTGCACGTTCTGTTCGTTCGCGCGCGGCGAGAAGGACGCGGACAAGGTCCGCATGTCCGCCGACGAGGTCGTCGCGAAGGCGCTCGAGACCGGTTCCAACTTCAACCAGCTGCACATTGTCGGCGGTCACGATCCGCGCCAGCTCTCGCTCGACTACTGGCTGCCGCTGATGCGGCGCTTCAAGGAGCTGCTGCCCCACGTGCAGCTCTCGCTCTTCACCGCGGCCGAGATCGACTACATGGCGCGCCGGCACCGGCTCTCGTACGACGAGATCTGCCGCACGCTGCGCGAAGCGGGGCTCGACAACGTCAACGGCGGCGGCGCCGAAGTCTTCTCCGAGCGTTTCCGCAAGGAAGTCTGTCCCAACAAGGTCGACGCGGCACACTGGCTCGAGATCCACGAAACCCTGCACCGAGCCGGCGTCGCCTCGAACGCGACGATGCTGTACGGCACCATCGAGACGCTCGCCGAGCGGGTCGAGCACTTGATCATGCTGCGCGAGTCACAGCGCCGCTCGCCGGGCTACAACGCGTTCATCCCGCTGGCGTTCCACCCGGACGGCAACGAGCTCTCGCACCACGGTTGGACGTCGGGACTCGACGACATCCGCATGTTCGCGGTCTCGCGTTTGATGCTCGACAATTTCGACCACATCAAGGCCTATTGGATGATCCAAGGTCTGAAGGTGTGTCAGCTGGCACTCGAGTTCGGCGCCGACGACATGGACGGCACGCACGGCTCGACCGACGAGGAGCGCATTTACCACAGCGCGGGAACGCTCTCGGGCCAATACGTCGACGACCGCGAGTTCCGCCGCTTGATCGAACAGGCCGGCTACGTCCCGGTGCGCCGCAACTCGACCTATGACGTGTTCCCGCACGATTGGAAGCCCGAAGACGGCATGCCGGAGCGGGCGTTCGCGGAGGCCGGCGCTGCGTAAGCTCCGATACGGCCGCATCGGCTACGTCAACGTCGCGCCGATCGAGACCGCCTTCGATGTGGGCGCTTTGACGCGCGACGTCGACGTCGTCGAAGGCGTGCCGAGCCGGCTGAACGCATCGCTCACGGCCGGCGACCTCGACGTCGCGGCGATCAGCGCGGCGCATTATCTCGCCCATCGCGACGAGCTGGCGCTGGTCGGCGATCTCTGCATCGCCGCCGACGGCCCGGTGCGGTCGGTCCTGCTCGTCTCGCCGGTTCCGCCGTCGCTGCTCGGCGGTGCGACGATCGCGGTGACGCACCACTCGGCCTCCGCACGCGGGCTGCTCGCGACGCTGCTCGAAAACGTGATGCACCTCGACGTGCGGTACGAGACCGTCGACGACGCGCTCGCCGCGGCGCGCTCGGGCCGTCCGGCGCTCGTCATCGGCGACGACGCGCTCGTCGCGCGCGGCGCGTGCGCGCCGGCCGCCATTCACGATCTTGGCGAGGCTTGGCGCGCCTGGACCGGTCTGCCGTTCGTTTTCGCCGTGTGGGCCGTGCGCCGCGACGTGCTCGCAGCGCGGCCCGACGACGTCGGGGCGCTCGCCGTCTCGCTGGCGCAAGGGCGCGCCTGGGGCGCTGCGCACCGCGGGGAGGTCATCGACGCGGCGGTGGCGCGGCGGCCGTTCCATCGCGGGCTGTACGCCGACTATTTCACCCGGCTGACGTACGTGCTCGACGAACGAGCGCAGCAGGGCCTCGCGCGCTTCGACGAATTGCGCACCGCTGGGGAGACAAAGGAGCATTTTCGTGTCGCTGGCTGACGTTCTCGACCGGGCCGCCGGCGGCGGACGGCTCTCCTTCGACGAAGGGGTGCGCCTGTACCGGGACGCCCCGCTGCACGAGCTCGGCTCGGCCGCACACGAGCGCCGCATGGCGATGTATCCGACCAGCGACGTGACCTACGTGGTCGATACGACGATCAATTACACGAACGTCTGCAACGTGCACTGCACGTTCTGCGCGTTCTTCCGCCCGGAGCACCACGCCGAGGGCTACACGATGTCGCACGACAAAGTGCTCGAACGCGTGAAGTACGCGGCCGATCAAGGCGCGACGCAGATCATGATTCAGGGCGGCGTCAATCCCGAGCTGCGCATCGAGTGGTTCGAGGAGCTGTTCCGCCGGGTCGCGATCGAGTTCCCGAACGTCGACATCCACTCGCTCTCCGTCTCGGAGATCTCCGGACTCTCGCAGATCGAAGGGCTGAGCACGCGCGAGGTGCTGGCGCGGCTCAAGGCCGCCGGCCTCAAATCGCTGCCGGGCGCGGGCGCGGAGATCCTCGTCGAACGCGTGCGCAAACGGATCAGCGCGCGCAAGATCGTTCCGGACGCGTGGATCGGCGTCATGCGCGACGCGCAGCAGCTCGGCATGCCGACGACCGCGACGATGATGTTCGGCTCGATCGAGACCGACGACGAGCGGATCGCGCACCTGGAAGTCATCCGCGACCTGCAGGACGAGACCGGCGGCTTCACCGCGTTCATCCCCTGGTATTACGTGCCGTACAAAACGCCGCTGCGCGGGCGCGAGGCCAGCGGCCTCGAGTATCTGCGCGTGCTGGCGCTCTCGCGGCTGTTCCTCGACAACGTTCCGCATCTGCAGGCGTCGTGGCTCACGCCGGGTCTCAAGCTCGGCCAGATGGCGCTGTTCTACGGCTGCGACGACATGGGCGGCACGATCATCGAAGAGCAGGTCGTGCACGACGCGGGCAGCACGAACGAAGCGACGCGCGCGCAGGTCGAAGGCCTCGTCCGCGGCGCCGGTTTCAACCCGGTCATCCGCGACACATACTGGAACCTCCGCAGCGACCTCGAACTCGCCACCGTCTAGTCATTGCGGGAGCGCCCTATCATTGCAAGCTCGCAATGACAGGGCGCGCGCCTAGGCGGCTTCGCGGATCGTTGCTGCGCCGAGGACTTCGCTGCCGGCGAGATCGAGCAGGGCGACGAGCTGGCCGGGGGCGATCGCGCGTTGCGGCTCGGCGAACCGGACGCGCAGGGTGCCGTCGGGTTCGAGGATGGCGGTGGCGCGGGCGGGGCGGGAGCGGTAGCGCGTCATCGCCAGCACCTCGGCGCGCCCGTCCGTGAAGGCCTCGGGGCGGATCAGGTTCAGTTCGTCGGCGATCAGCCCGAAGGCGTCGAGTTCGTCTTCCCGTCCGATCACGATCGTGTTGGTCGTCGGGTCGATGCGGGTCACGTACCGCGGCTCCGCCTCGCCGCCCGGAAGCCCGCGGCGCTGGCCGACCGTGTAGCCGCCGATCCCCGCGTGGGTCCCGGCCGCCGCGCCGGCCGTGGTCAGGATCGGGCCCGGCTGGGCCGTTTGGGGGGCGAGCCGGGTAAGCACCTCGCGATAGTCGCCGCCCTCGACGAAGCAGATGTCCTGCGACTCCGTCTTCTCGGCGACGGCGAGGCCCAGGCGCAGCGCGTGGCCGCGCGTCTCGGCCTTGGTCAGGGAACCGATCGGGAGGAGCAGCCGCTCGAGCTGCGCCGTCGTCAGCTGGGCCAGGGCGTAGGCCTGGTCTTTGGGAGAGTCGCCGCGGAAGAGGTGAGGCCCGTCGCCGCGGTGCTCGAGCCGGGCGTAGTGGCCGGTCGCGACGTACCGCGCGCCGAGCCGGTCCGCGTAGGCGCGCAGGGTCCCCAGCTTCACCTCGTTGTTGCACGAAACGCAGGGGTTCGGCGTGCGCCCGTTCGCGTAGTCGCTCGCAAAGCGCTCGATGACCCCACGCCGGAACGTCTCCTCGAAGTCGAGGACGTAGTGGGGGATGCCCAGCGTCGCCGCGCTCCGGCGGGCGTCGTCGAAGTCGTCGGCGCCGCAGCACGATTTCGCATGCGCCGGCTTCGTGGGCGCGTACATCTTCATCGTGACGCCGACGACGTCGTAGCCCGCCTCTGCCAGCAGGCCGGCCGCTACCGCCGAATCGACGCCGCCGCTCATCGCGGCGACGACGCGCACTCGCTCGTTCATCTCTGTTCGACAGAACTCCATACAAGGGAAACGGGGTGCGCCCGCAAAGGGTGCGCAGACATGTCTGCGCT
>JAQBPL010000069.1 GCA_028287545.1 Vulcanimicrobiota bacterium
AGGGAACGTTTTCCTTCCTCCCCGACCTCAGTGACGAACAGATCGCGCGGCAGATTCAGTACGCGCTGGACAACGGCTGGCCGATATCGCTCGAGTTCACGAGCGATCCCCATCCGCGGAACGCCTATTGGGAGATGTTCGGCTTGCCGATGTTCGACATCCGCGACGCCTCCGCGGTGATGCAGGAGCTGCGGCGCGCGCGAGAGATGCATTCCGGCGCGTACGTCAAGCTCAACGCCTACGACGCGCGCTACGGCCGGCAAACGACCGCCTTGAGCTTCATCGTCTCGCGGCCCGCAGTGGAGCACCCGCTGCGTCTCGAGCGGCAGGAAGCGCACGATCGCGTGCAGCGCTACTCGATCGTTCGTGATGAACGCTGAGGAAGCGCCGGGACTGAACATCACCTCCGCGTATGCGGAGTCGAACATCCAAGAGATCTTCGACCGGCTCGACCGCGAGCTCGTCGGACTCGCTCCCGTGAAGGAGCGGATCCGCGAGATCGCGGCGCTGCTGCTCGTCGACCGGCTGCGCGAGCGGATAGGCCTGACAACCGAACCGCCGCCGCTGCATATGTCGTTCACCGGCGGACCCGGCACCGGCAAGACGACCGTCGCCTTTCGGATGGCGGAGATCTTGCACCGGCTGGGCTACGTGCGAAAGGGGCATCTCGTCGCGGTGACGCGTGACGACCTGGTCGGCCAATTCATCGGACACACCGCGCCGAAGACCAAAGACGTCCTCAAGCGGGCGATGGGCGGCGTCCTGTTCATCGACGAGGCCTACTACCTCTACAAGGCGGAGAACGAGCGGGACTACGGGGCCGAGGCGATCGAGATTCTGCTCCAAGTGATGGAAAACGACCGGCGCGACCTCGTCGTGATCTTCGCCGGCTACAAAGACCGGATGGATTCGTTCTTCGCGAGCAATCCCGGGCTCAAGTCGCGGGTCGGCAACCATATCGACTTCCCGGACTACGCCGAGGACGAACTGCTCCAAATCGCCGACCTCATGCTCGAGCGGCTGAACTATCGGTTCAGTCCCGAGGCGCGCCGGGCGTTCGTCGAATACCTCAAGCTTCGCATGAACCAGCCGTTCTTCGCCAACGCGCGAAGCGTTCGGAACGCCATCGGGCGCGCGCGCCTGCGTCAGGCCAACCGTCTCTTTGCCCTCGGCGGCGATCTCACGCGGGACGACCTCGTCCGCATCGAGGACGAGGACGTCCGAAGGAGCCGCGTGTTCTCCTCCTGACCGCGGCTACGCCGCGCGCTTCTTGCGGTCGAGCAGCTGCCACACCAGCGGCGTAAAGATGAGCTGCATGGCGAGATCCATCTTGCCGCCGGGACAGACGATCGTGTTGGGACGCGACATGAACGAGTCGTGCAGCATCGAGAGCAGATAGGGGAAGTCGATACCGCGAGGCTCCCGAAAGCGTATGACCAGCATGCTCTCGTCCAACGTCGGAATCGCGCGGCTGATGAACGGATTCGACGTGTCGACGATCGGAACGCGTTGGAAATTGATGTGCGTGCGCGAGAATTGGGGAACGATGTAGGTCACGTAGTCCGGCATGCGGCGCAGGATCGTGTCGACGATCGCTTCGTGCGAGTGACCCCGGGCGGCCTTGTCGCGATGCAGCTTCTGGATCCACTCGAGGTTGATGGTGGGCACCACCCCGACGAGTAAGTCGGTATGTTTTGCGACGTCGACGTCCTCGAAGGCGACGCCGCCGTGGAGCCCTTCGTAGAAGAGCACGTCGGTCCCGGGCGGGATCGGTTCCCACGGCGTGAAGGTGCCGGGCGGCAGGCCGTACGGCGCCGCCTCCGCGTCGTCGTGCAGGTACCGGCGAGCGGTTCCGCCGCCGGACTCCCCGTACGCGCGAAACAGCGTCTCGAGATCCTCGAAGAGATTTCCGTCGGGGCCGAAGTGGCTCAAGACTCCGTCGCCGTCGCGCGCCCGCGCCATCATCTCGCGCATCTGCAGGCGATCGTAGCGGTGGAAAGCGTCTCCTTCGACGACCCACGCCGTGACGCGTTCGCGCCGAAAAATTTGTTGGAACGTCCCCTTGACGGTCGTCGTTCCGGCGCCTGACGATCCCGTGATCGCGATGACCGGATGCTTCGCGGACATGGCAGGTCCTCACACCGGAGTTGCGCGTTGATACAACGCTGCTCTCGAGGCGACGGGATCATACCGCACCGATGCGCCAAAGGGAGCGGCTGCGGCGCAGACGGTGCAATATCCGTCGTGAAACGCCGGCAACGGCGCGCGAACGGCAGCATCACGACCGCCTTATGAATGGACGGCGGAATTGTATTGGACCCTGCGACCAAAACGTGACATGATCGGGCCCGCGGCGCACGAACGCCGCCGTCACCCTTGAGGAAAGAGCATGCAGACTGATTTTCGGACCGTCGCCCACGACCTCGTTTGCACGGGTGCGGGGATCCTGGCGATCGATGAATCGAGCGGCACCTGCAACGCGCGCTTCGCGAAGCTCGGGATCGAGCAGACCGAAGAGCAGCGCCGCGCGTACCGCGAACTCTTGATCACCGCGCCCGGCGTCGGCGAGTTCGTCAGCGGGATGATCCTCTACGACGAGACGATCCGGCAGAGCACGCAGGGCGGAGTACGGTTCGTCGACGCCTTGCGTGCGCGCGGCATCGCCGTCGGGATCAAAGTGGATTCGGGTACAACGCTCCTGCCGCGCACCGCTGACGAGACGATCACCGAGGGTCTCGACGGGCTGCGAAAGCGTCTTGCCGAGTACCGGACGATGGGCGCAACGTTCGCAAAGTGGCGCGCCGTCTTTCGGATCACCGCCGATACGCCGTCGACTCGCGCGATCCGGGCGAACGCGCACGCGCTCGCGCGTTACGCCGCGCTGTGCCAGGAGTCCGGAATCGTTCCCATTGTGGAGCCCGAGGTGCTTGCCGACGGGGACCATTCGCTCGAACGCTGCGCCGACGTCACGCGCGCCGTTCTGCGCTCCGTGTTCTCGGAGTTGGAGGAGCAAGGCGTGTTCTTCGAGGGGATCGTGTTGAAGCCCAGCATGGTGCTGGCCGGCTTTGCCAACGCTCAGCAGCCTGCGCTCGGCGAGACCGTTGCGGCGACGCTTGCGGTGCTGCGCGGCACCGTCCCGATGGCCGTGCCCGGTATCGCGTTCCTCTCCGGCGGTCAGGACGATCGCGCGGCAACGCAGCTGCTGGGCGCGCTGAACGTCGCGTCGCCGGATGCGCCGTGGGCGCTCACCTTCTCGTACGGAAGAGCGATTCAGCGCCCTGCCCTCGAGCATTGGCGCGGGAACCCGGAGCGCGTTCGCGAGGCGCAGCGGATTCTGCTGCAGCGCGCGTACCAAAACGCCCTCGCCGCTCGCGGTGCTTACGATCCTGCGAACGAAGAGCGCCTGCTGGTCGGAGCGGCGTCGTAACGAAACGTGCTGCAGTTCACTATCGTCGCTTTCGAGAGCCAATCGCGCGGCGAAGAAACGTGCGATTGAAAGCCAATCTTAAGGTAGCGCTGTTAGCATGCTGGTCGGTCACAGCATTACCGAAGCCGGGGGACGACCGTTGATTACGAATGAGAGCGAACTGACCGCGTTGGAAGCGAACGTCCTGCGGGACCTCGCGTACGGTCTGGCGGCGAGCCAGATCGCCGAAAAGCGCAAGTTGAGCCCGACGCTCAGCGAGGATTGCGTGAACGACCTGTACGTGAAGCTCGGCGCGTCGAGCCGGCAGAACCTCATCGTGAAGGCGTTCGTGCGAGGGTTCATCGACGAAGCCGCGTTCGATGCGGCGTTTACGGCCTCGGTCGCAAGAATCGAACTCCGGGCGATGAGCCGCTTTCCGTAGCGCAGACGAGCGTCCGCCGAAAGATGCGCTACGCCGCAGCCTAAAAGCGACCTGGAGCGGTCGGGCCGGCGGCCGTATGCTGGGCGGATGAAACGTTTGCGTAGGGCGATCGACATGGCCGGCCCGCACTGGTTTACCAGCGTCATGGGGACGGGGATTCTCGGAGTCGATCTCATCGCAGCGCCGATAGCGAATCGGCTGTGCTTCATCGCGGGCGCCGCCGTGTGGACCCTCGCGGCGGTCGAACTCGCGGTGGTCGTCGCGCTGCTCGCCCTCCGCGCGGCCCTTGCGCCGGCCGGATTGGCCGCGACGCTGCGCGATCCGGCAGTTGCGCAGCTCTGGGGGGCGCCGCCGATGGCCGCCTTCACGGTCGCCGTCGGCCTGATGCGCATCGCTGCGCCGCACGGCGGCGGCGAGTTCGCGATCGGCCTCGCACAGGTATTATGGGTTGCTGGTGCCCTCGGCGGCTTGCTCACCGCCTTCTACGTCCCGTATTTGATGATGACGAAGCTGCAGATCGATTCGGATAACGCGCTCGCGACGTGGCTGCTGCCCGTGGTCCCGCCGGTCGTCGCCGCCGTGCCGGCGGCACTGCTGCTGCCGACCTTCCCCGCGACGCTCCAATCGAGCATCCTCGCATTTGCCTATGCGAACCTTGGCATAGGCGTCGCGTTGGCTGCGCTGATTGTCGCCGTATTCTTCAGCCGCTTGCTCTTTGCGAAGCTTCCGGCCGGCCCGCTCGCGCCGTCGATGTGGATCGTCATCGGCCCGCTCGGGCAGTCCATCGCCGCCGCGTCAGCACTGGGGGCCTCGGCCGCCGTCGTGTGGCCGGCAGTCGGTCACGGCCTCGAGACGACCGCGCTCGCGTACGGCCTACTCGTATGGGGGTTCGGCATGTATTGGCTCGCCCTCGCGCTCGTCACGACGGTGAGCGCAATGCGTTCCGGGATGCCGTTCACGCTGGGCTGGTGGTCGTTCACCTTTCCGGTCGGCACGCTGACCGCGGGAACCGACGCGCTGTACGGGGATACCGGCGCCGCACTCTTTGGGATCTCCGCGGTGGCGCTGCTGGTCCTGCTCGCCGCAGCATGGGCGATCGTCGCGACGAAGACGGCGCGCTCGGCGATTCACGCGCTCGTCGCGCCGCCCGCGGCGCCTGCCGAGGCATCGCGCGGGGCTGCTGCTGCGGCGCGGTGAAGCTTCTCCGCGGAACCGGCGGGTGCAGCCGGCGAAGGGGAGCGCGATGGACAAGAGTGCGGTACCGACCTTCAGCCAACTGAACGTCGTAAGCGGTGATGCGGCGGCTTCGCTGGAGTTCTATCGCCGGCTGGGCGTCGACATTCCCGAGGAGTGTGTCTGGCGGACGGAGACGGGCATCCACCACGCGAGCGCAAAACCTGCGGCGAAGCAAGCTCGGCTCGATTTCGATATCGACAGCGCGGCATTCGCCCGGCGATGGAACTCCGGATGGAGCGGGCGCGACGACTTGCGGGGCCGCGTCGTCGTCGGCTTCCGAGTGTCCTCGCGGGGCGAGGTCAATGAACGGTATGCGGATTTGACACGCGCCGGTTACCGCGGCCTGCAAGAGCCGTACGATGCGTTCTGGGGCGCCCGCTATGCCATCGTCGAGGACCCGGACGGCATCGCCGTCGGACTCATGAGTCCGGTGTCGCCGGAATTCCGATCGGAGCCGCCGGAACTCTAGAGTCGTCGCCGCAGGCAGGACGTTTTTTTGGATGCCCTCGGCGCTTCAACTCGCTAGGGGCGCGCCGATGCGAACGCCGGCAGGGCCATGAATCCCGAAAGCGCCAGCGCCTTGGAGAAATGGTAGCCTTGCGCGCTGCCGCACGAGATCGAGCTCACGAAATCCAGCTGTTCTTCGGTCTCGATCCCTTCGGCCGTGACCTCGAGCGAGAGGGCCTCCGCCATCGCGACGATCGATTTCACCAGCGCACGGCTCCGCGCGTCGCTCACCACGTCGGCGATGAACGAGCGATCGACCTTCACGCCGCTGATCGGCAGGCGCTTGAGATACGACAGCGATGAGTAGCCTACGCCGAAGTCGTCGATCGCGATACGAATGCCGGCCGCGGCCAGATTCTGCAGGGTCGGCAGCGCGACGGGGTCCAGCACCACCTGCTCGGTGATCTCCAGCGTGAGCGCATCGAACGTGAGGTCGTGCCGCCGCAGCGTGTCGAACACGAAGTCCGCGAAATCCGGCTCGCGCAAATCCCGCGGCGACACGTTCACCGCGACGCGGAAGCCGGGTACGTATGCGCGGGCCGCCGTGAGCATGGCGCACGATGCGGCCAAGACCCAGCGGTCGATTTCGACGATGAAGCCCGTTTCCTCGGCGATCGGAAGAAAGGCGTCGGGCCCCATGAGGCCGCGGGTCGGATGCTCCCAGCGGACCAGCGCCTCGCAGCCGCTCAGCACGTTCGCGTGTACGTCGAAGATGGGCTGATAGTGGACCCGCAGTTCCTTGCGGTCGATCGCGTGCCGCAGGTCGGCTTCGAGCGTGAGCCGGTCGGAAGCTTCCGCTTCCATCGAACTCTCGAAGTGGACGGCGGCATTCCCGCCCGAACGCTTCGCGCGATACATCGCGGCGTCTGCGTGCGATAGGAGGGCGCGAGCCGCCCGACCGTGGTCCGGAAACGTCGCGATGCCGATGCTCGCGCCGACGAACAGCTCGTGCCCCTGGATTTCCATCGGCTCTCGAATGCGGCGGATCATGCGCTGCGCGATGATGTCGATCGCCGCCGCGCCGGCGACGTGCGGCAGGAGCACGATGAACTCGTCACCGCCGGGCCGTGCGACGATATCCTCGTCGCGAACGGATTCCGCCAGCCGGGCGGCCACCGTGCGCAGGACCTCGTCGCCGACGTCGTGTCCGAGGGTGTCGTTGATCGCCTTGAAGCGGTCCAGGTCGAGGAACAAGAGCGCGAAGCGGCGCTTCCCCGATCCGGCATCGCGAATCAGCTCGGTCAACGAGTGTTCCAACGACAAGCGGTTCGGAAGGCCGGTGAGGCGATCGTGGTTGGCACTGCGCCACGCGGTTTGCTCCGCGCGCTTGAGCTCCGTGATGTCGATGGAGATCCCGACCGCGCCGTTCACGTTGCCGTAGCGGAGGTCGCGCAACGGCTCGACGTGATGACGGAGCCACCGCTCACCGAGCGCCGACTCGCCTTTGACGGCCTTGCCCGCGAAGGCGTCGTCGAGGTAGCTGCGGGACAAGAGCCGATCGCACGGTTCGTCGATCAGGTCGCGCGACTCCAAGCCGAGTTCGCCCAGCGCGTGGCCGGTGACCGCGCTGAACCGCGCGTCGCGGTCGGTCGTCCACAGCACGGCATCGACGTTTTGCGTGACCAGCTGCAAGCGCTGTTCGCTCTTTTCGAGCTTCGAGGCCGCCTGGGCGCGCGCCGTCACGTCGCGCAGATGCACCAAGGTTTCGGCCGCCGACGGCTTGATGCGCACTTCGATCGAGCGGTCCGCCATCGGGAAGAGATACGTGTGCTCGTAGATCGTGCCCGTCTTGCGAGCGAGGCGTATGTCGGGCACGAGTTCCGATCCCAGCGGATCGACGATCTTCTCGAGCCGAAGGCCGACGAGACCATCTGCGCCGCTCGAGAGCAGCCGCTCAGCTTCCTCGTTGACGTGCGTTACGACGAGGTCGTTGTCGACGATGTACATGCCGTCCGCGACGGCCTCGAGGATGTTGAAGCGGCGTTCGACCGCGTCTTCGGCGACCTTGAAGGCACGCGTGCGCGCGCGCCGGCTCAGCTGGTCCGCGAATACGAAGCCGGCCGCCGCGAACGCGATCGCTACCAGCGTCATGTTGATGAGAGCCACGCCGAACCTACGCTCTCTTCAAACGCGGGAAGCCGCCTGGCCTTGGCCGGACGAACATCCGTTGGGGTTACCCTCACCCGGAAACGGCGACTTGCGGGTAGAGCCGAGTCGCTCGCTCATTGTGCAGGTTCCGCCGGATGATTAGCAAGCGCGCAGCGTCAAGGTTCGGCCAGAGCCTCGGCGTCAGGCTGCTCTCAGCGGAGCGAGGGTCCACCGGCCGTCCTCGTGCAGGTCGAGAACGTCGTCGTGGAATTGCAAAAGTTCTGGACGGTGTCCGACGCTTACGTATGACGGGGTGTACCGCGCGAGCGCCCGATACACCGCCGTTTGCCGCCCGGCGTCGAGTGCGCTCGTCGCTTCGTCGAGCAGCGCATAGGCCGGTTTTGCCAGCAGCAGCCGGGCGAACGCGATGCGCTGCTGCTCTCCCAGCGAGAGAACGCGCCCGAAATCGGGTGTCCCGTCGAGGCCGCCGGCGCGCTCGACCAAACCCTCCAGATCGACGGCGGCGAGAACGGCGCGCGCGGCGTCGTCGTCGAGCGGCTCGGGCCGAGGATAGCTGAGTTCCGCACGCAGCGATCCGCCGATCAGGTACGGCGCTTGCGGCAGGAAGAAGAGCCGCTCGAGCGGCGGTTCTCCGAGCGCCCCGGTCCCGGCCGTCCATAACCCGGCGATCACGCGCAGCAGCGAACTCTTCCCGCTCCCACTCGGGCCGCGGACCAGAATGCGAGAGCCGCGGGCGACCGCGAACGAGAGCTCGCGAATCAACTCGCGTCGCCGGTCGGGGGTGAGGATCGTTACGCGGTCGAGCTCGAGCGCGGGCGCTTCGTGCGTGATGATGTGCGGCCCCGTATCGACCGCCGTCATCGCGGAGAGCATCGTCGAGAGGCGTTCGATGACCGCGGAGAGCTGACCGATGTTCCCCAGCGCCGCGACCAGCACGCTGAGCGATCCGACGGCAAGCGCGACGTCGCCGGCGACCTCGAGGACGGTGCCGACGGGCATCGTCTTCGCGAGGACGCGCGGACCGAGAACCAGGATCGGCAGAACGATAGGCAGGTTCTGCAAGAGCGCGGAGTAGGCGCTCAGGAAGAAGTACTGCCAGCGCGCGATCCCGATGTTGACGTCGATCACCGCGCCGAGGCGTTCGTGCAGCGCGGCCGCTTCGTCGCGTTCGCCTTGATAGAACGCGATCGACTCCGCGTCGTCACGCACGCGGATCAGCCCGAATCGCAAGTCCGCCTGACGGCGCAGCACCGCGAAGTTGAGCCGGCGCAACCGGCTCTGGAAGACGAAGAGGCCGATCGCCGTCCCGACGGCGGCGTAGGCGACGACCGTCCAGTGCAGCGTGGCGTCGATGCGGAAGATCGCGACGGCGGGAGCGACGAGGCCGACGACGGCGCCGACCACGGCGTTGAACAACGAGATGATCCCGCTCGCGAACGAGGAGGCGTCCTCGCTGATGCGCTGATCGGGGTTGTCGATCTCGTGCCGTTCCGCGACGCGGTAAAATCCGCGGCCGGTGAAGTAGTGCCCGAGCAGGTGGTGCGTCAGATGCCGCCGCCAGTGATTCGCGAGCAGATCGGGCAGGTATTGCTGGGCGATCCCGAACGGGACGAAGAGCGCGAGGATCACCGCGAAGACGACGATCTCGTGGTGCAGCAAGGCGCCGTTCCGCGTCGAGAGCGCGGTGATCATCGCGCCGCCCTGCTTGTTCACGTACGTCTGCACGATCGGTCCGGTGATGACGGCGATCGTTCCGGCGACGATCAGCGCGATCGCAACGCGGCGATCGAGCGATCGCAGGTATTCGCTCACGAACGGCCAGGCGGCGCGCGCGAGCGCGGCGAGGCTCTTCGGTTTCGGGACGGCGTTCGTCACGAGGCCTCCTGCACGAAAGCCTGCCGCGGCGTCGTCACGATCGCCTTCCCGTCTTGGATCAGCACGCCGCGATCGTGGTACGCGGCGAGCGACGAGCGATGGCCGACCGACACGAGCGTAACGCCGCGCGCGCGCAGGAGACGGTACACCGCTTCCTCGTCGGCGGGTTCGAGCGCGCTCGTCGCCTCGTCGAGGATCGCGTAGCGCGGCCGCGCGAGCAGGACGCGCGCGAGCGCGAGCCGCTGCCGTTCGCCGGATGAGAGCAGATCGTCCCACGGCTGCGGGACGTCGAATCCCTCGGCCCGTGCCGGCAATTCGGCAAGACCGACCGCGGCGAGCGCGTCGCGCAATTCCGCCTCGGAGCGCTGCCGCGTGCGGTTCGGGTAGAGCAACTCTTCGCGCAGCGTGCCGTTCCGAAGGTACGCCCGCTGAGGCAAGAACATCATCGAGTCGAGCGGGGGGCGCAAGATCGCACCGGTGCCTGCGTTCCAAAGCCCGGCGATCGCGCGGAGCAGCGAGCTTTTTCCGCTGCCGCTCGGACCGGTCACCAAGAGCGCAGAGCCGTTTGGCACATTGACCGAGAGGCCGGTGAAGAGGCGACGCGCACCGTCGGGGGTCTCCAGCGCGAGCCCCTCGAGCCCGAGCGCGGGGCCGTCGCGTAACGCGATCGATCTCGGCACGTTTGCCGGTCGTTCGATCGAGGTCAGCAGTGTGTTCACGCGCGTCGTCGAAGCGAAGATCCCGGCGAGCCCGGCGAGCGACTGCGTAAGCGCGGTGAACCCGCCGATGACGCCGGCTGCGTTCCCGCTCGTCTGGACCACGACCCCGACCGCCAGGTGCCCTGAGAGAACTTGCGGCGCGAGCACGACGATCGGCAGCAGCACCGGCAGGTTCGCGAAGGCGAGGTTGAAGCCGTTCAGGTAGACGTCGCTCCAGCGCAAAATGCGATTTTGATTGCCGTACACCGGGACGAATCGCGTCGTCGCGCGCTCGGCCTCCGGCGCGCCGCCGCCGTAGAAGGCGATCGCCTCGGCGTTCCTGCGAACGTGCGCGAGCGACGAGCGGAAATCGGCTTCGACCTGCAGCTGGCGGAAGTTGAGCGCGGTCAGGCGGCGCTGGAAGACGACGATCGCGAAGACCGAGCTGAGCGCGCCGTATGCGAGCAGCAGCTCGGCGGTCAGCGCGGAGGTGTGCCAGAGCGCGATCGTGCTGAACACGACCGACGCCGGCGCCGAGACGACCAAGACGCTGAGCACGACGGACATCTGGGTGAAACTGTTGATGTCCTCCGCGATGCGCTGATCGGGATTGTCGATCGTGCGGTCGAACCCGATCCGATAATACGCCCGCCGCGCGAAATAGCGATCCAAGACGCGGATCGTGAGCCACCGACGCCAGTGGATCGGCAGCAGGTTGAGCAGGTACTCGTACACCGACGCGGCTGCGATGTAGACGATCAGGATGCCGAAGAACGCGACGATCGCGGCGCGCAGCGACGCGGGCGTGCCGGTCGCGAGCACCGTCACGAGCGCCCCCGAGCGCGCGTTCAGCACCGGACCCAGCGCCGCGGTCGCGACGCTGAGTCCCAGCGAGAACGCCAGCATCGCGAGGGCTCCGAGCCGCTCCGAGCCGGCGAAATACGCGAGCGCGAGACCCAGCAGCGGCGGCAGCGATCTCGACGAAAGCCGCGCTCGCTCGTTCGCGGGCGGGGAAACCATAGTTCGCTCAACCCGGGCGCCGCTCGCGCGGATGCGCGAACGCACGACGATCCGGCGGGATTACCGCGCCGTCGAAAGATCGGTCAGGTCAAGCGCGCAGGGTGCCGGCGCGCGGCTTCGATGCGCGTGCCGGCCAGCGGATCGCGCATCGGCTGGAAGGCTGACGCGTCGATCTCGTCCGGGATCACGAGCATCGTTCCGCCGTGCCGCACGGCGATCGACGCGGCTCCGGCGAGATGGAGCACGTCCTCCGCTACGAGGACGCAATCGCCCGCGGGAACGGTCCCGTCGATCCGCCTCGCCTCGGCGTCGGCGACGCCGTGCTCGCACAACGCTTCGTACAGCGTCTGGTCCCGATCGTGGCGCAGCCAACGGGCGACGACGTGGGCGATGCCCAGCTCCTCGACCTGCTCGCGCCCGAGGGGACCGGCGCCGCTCTTCGCGACGCCGAGCCAGGTATGCCGCACTCCGGCACGGTGCAGATCGCGAATCGCCTCTTGGGCACAGGCACGATTCGGAAACTCCGCGACGAGAATTCCGAGCAAGTCGTTGTGCTGCATGCCAGCCTCCCGCGCCGGTTCGACGTCGGCATAGAGGTGTTCGTGACGTGCATGCCGCGCGCACCTCGCCTCAGCGAACCCTCGCTCGCCGGCGGGCGGCTCGAAGGGCTGGAGTATCGAGCGTCTCCTCGAATGTACCGCCCCGTATCGATGCGGCACTATACTCGTCTTGGTGAAAGATAGGAGCGTCGTATGTCCCACTATCTGCTCGAAATTGCGTACACGCCGGAAGCTTGGGCGGCGCAGTTGGAAGATCCCAAGAATCGCGAAGAAGTGATCCGACCCGTTCTAGAGAGTGTCGGCGCCCGGTTCGAGTGCCTGTATTATGCCTTCGGCGATCGCGACATCGTCGGCGTCATCGAAGCCCCCGACAATGTGAGCGTTGCCGCGATCTCGCTCGCGTTCAGCGCCGGCGGTGCGCTCAAGTCATGCCGCACGACGCCGCTCATGACCGTGCAAGAGGGCATGGAGGCGATGCGCAGGGGGTTCCGTGCGTACGGTGTCTACAAACCGCCTTCGGAAGGAGCCGCCGCCGGAACGCGGGGCCGCGAGAAGGTGCGCACCAACTGATCCTGCGCGAGCGTGCGTCCGCCCGCCCAGGCTGTGCCGCTGATGGGCCGGTCGGTTGCCCGACCTCGCTCATCGGATTCTCTTCGTGCCCTCACCGGACGCTCATCGCGGCCCAAGGCCGATGTAAGGGCGCAAGCAGTATGCTTGGCGCATGGGCTTGGAAATCGTCCTTATCCGTGACTTGACGGCATTTACCGCGCCGTGGCGGTCGCTCTTCAACCATTCGGCTCCCGTCGAGATGTCGGTCGTCGCCGTGCACGTGCTTGCCATGCTCGTCGCGGGCGGACTCGCCATCGCGCACGACCGCGGCACCCTGCGGGCCGGCGGCTGGACCGCCGCGATCCGGGAACACCATTTTGCCGAACTGCACGCGGTGCACCGCACCATCGTCGCGGCGCTGGCAATCTGCGTGCTCAGCGGCCTCGCGCTTTTTGCAGCCGACGTCAAGACGTACGCCGTCTCGGTGCCGTTTTGGATAAAGATGGCGCTCATCGCGACGCTGCTGGTCAACGCGCTGGTCATGACGTCGACCGAAGGGACCCTCCGCGTCAACTCGGGCGGCGCCGCGGCGGCGGCGTGGACACGCATCCGGGTGAGCTCGGTCGTGAGCGCGGCCTTGTGGGGAGCGATCGTCCTGGTCAGCATCGTCCTCTCGCTCTCAAAATGACGTACTCGAACGTTCTGGAGGTCACTCACTATGTCGGTCAGTAAGTCGCCGTGCGCGGGAAGCTGCCCCATCGATCGCGCGCGCTTTCTACGCTCGGCTGCCGCTGCGGCGCTGGCGGGAATCGGCGGCGCTGCGCTTTTGGCCGACCCCGCCTTCGCGCAATCGGTCGATTCCGTCGTGCCGACGCGATCGCAGGGAAGCGTGCATACCTACGCGATTCCCGCAAAGGAAGGCGCGCTGATCGATTCCGGTAACGGGGTGGTCCTCGCACGCGTGAAAAACACCGTCTACGCGCTGTCCATCACGTGTCCGCATCGGTCGGTGACGACGCTGGAGTGGATGCCGGACGCGAGGGAATTCCATTGTCCCAAGCATGACGCCCACTTTCAATCCGACGGCGAGCTCATCGACGGCCGTCCGGATCGTGCGATGGACCGCTACGCCGTGCGCCGCTCCGGCAAGACCATCGTGGTCGATACCGCCGCGGTCCTCCAGCAAGACACGGCGCAAGACGCGTGGAGCCGCGCAACGGTAACGGTCGCCTAAGTCACCCCGAGGGACCGCTGTCACCCCTTCGATGCCTTTATCGGCCAAAGTTCGCGCGGCGGCGCGAACTTTGTCCGATAAAGGCGCTCAGGGTGACAGGGATGTGCTCAGGGTGACTGATTACGAGCCCAGGCTCCGACCAGCACGGGGTTCTGGATGCACGCGTTTGCGGCGGTTGCGGCTGCGCGGAAGCGTGCCGCGAGCGTGTCGAGATCCATCTCCTCCCGGCTGGCGATGCCGAGCTTCTCGATCACCGGCTGCGCACTGCGCAGCGTCTCGGCGAAGTACTCGTACGTCGCTGCGTCGGGGCCGCTTTCGATGCGCGCCGTTCCGATCAGCTGCGGGAGCGGGAGACCGGCCCGAACGTAGGTCTGCGCGAGATGCGAACCCATGTCGGGCTCGAAGCCGACCCGCTCGTATGCGGTGACGATCCAGCGCAGCATCTCGCGCACGATCGGAAGGTCCGGGATGCTGCGCACGCTGCGGCAGTCCATCTCGTGCAGCGCGACGATCCCGCCGGGGCGCAGCGAGCGCAGCAAATTGCGCAGGGTCGCCGCGGGATCGCGGACGTACACGAAGACGAAGCGTCCGACGATCGCATCGAAGGATTGCGGCGCGACGTACGTCTCGAGTTCGCCGAGCTCGGCCCGCACCCACCGGCAGCCCGCCGCATCGGCGCGACGCTGCGTCGTGCGAACCGCGTCCGGGGCCCGGTCGATCGCGACGACCGATCCGCTCGGACCGACCAGGCTGGCCGCGATCAGCGAGACGTCACCGACGCCGCAGCCGAGGTCGAGCACGCGCATCCCCGGACCGATCCCGGCCCGCACGAACACGTCGGCGGTCATCTCTTCGTAGAACGACGCCTGTCGGGCCAGCCGCTCCAGCTCGCGCTCGTCGTGCCCGAGGATGTAGTCTGCGTCCGCCGTGTGAGTGGTCGATGTCGTCATGGCATTTGTAGTATCGGGGGCGCCGGCGTGGCGTGCCGTAGTCTCCCTTACAAAAAAACGGATTCGCGGTGCAGGAGGGGGGCGAACTCGCGGCCCGCAAGGGTCCGCTTGCGCTCGCGAGCCTCTTGCCGCTCTCCACGGTGGACGAAGGAGATCCCGCCATGCTCAAACTCTCGGCGTCGATAGCCGCGGCCGTTTTCGCGCTAGCCGCGCAGCCTGTGGCAGGTTGCGCGAACGCCGGCGCGTTCGCTCCGGGTTTTTCAGAGAAAACCGTGACGGTCGGTGGACGAGTCGTGCACTACCGCATCGGCGGCAGCGGTCCTACCGTTCTGCTCGTTCACGGCTATGCCGACACCGGTGAGATGTGGGCGCCTCTGGCGCCGGCCCTCGCGAGGGACCACCAAGTGATCGTGCCGGATCTGCCGGGCCTGGGAGCGTCGCGGCCCGCGAGTCCGTCGGCGAACTACGAGATGGCCGCCGTCGCTCGTTCGCTGCACGCGCTGATGACGACGTTGAACGTGCATCGCGAGGCGGTCGTCGGGCATGACATCGGGCTCATGGTCGCGTACGCGTACGCCGCGCAGTTTCCGAAGGACGTGACGAAGCTGGCGCTGATGGATGCGCCGATCCCAGGCGTCGGACCGTGGCAGCAGGTGCTGCTCATGCCCGCAATCTGGCACTTCCATTTCAACGGCAAGTATGCCGAGCAGCTCACCGCGGGACGCGAGCGCATCTATTTGAACCGTATCTGGGACGACTTCGCCTTTCATCCCGAACGGATCACCGAGGCGGCCCGCACGCGCTATGCCGCCTCGTATGCGCAGCCCGGCAACATGCACGCAGGCTTCTCGTATTTCGCGGGCTTTTACAAGGACGCCGACGCCAACGTCAAATTCGCCAAGCGGCCGTTGAAAATGCCGGTACTCGCGATGGGCGGCGAAAAGTCGTTCGGCGCGCTGATGCCGCAGTTCGCAAAAGCCGTTGCGACCAACGTGCAGACGAGCATAATCCCGGACTCAGGGCACTGGCTGATGGACGAGAATCCGCGAGCGACCAGTGCCGCCCTGCTGCGTTTTCTCTCGTAGCAAGGAAATGCACAGCGGTAGCGGCACCGGGGAGCGGCGCTATTTCATCGGGATCATGAGGTGCGCGTACGGCGTACCGGCCCACATGACGTAGGGCTTCGTGGTGTCGGGATCGGGGCTCGTCGGATATCCGGCCATCACGGCCGCCGCAGGCCCGACGACCATGACGTGTGGTCCCGTCGAGATCCAGTGGTTCGCCCCGGTCGGTCCGGCAGCATATGGATCCGTGTTGCTGGCGTCGGAGCCGCCCGCGAGCATGTAGACGAAGCCGACTTTGTTGGGCGGCGCCTTCTTGGTCATCATGGCCTGCGCCCATTCCATCGCGTTCGTGTCGAGGCACATCGGATCGGGTCCCGGTGTGGTGGGATTGTCGGGCATGCACGTGACGCCGTTCGTCCCTTTGCGGAGGACGCGCATGCTGCCGTCTTTGCCCATCGCGACGATCGTCGCACCGTCCGCGACCGGCTTCGGCGCCGCAGTCATCGCGCTGACGATGAGCGCGTCGTCCCCGGGTTGGGTTTGTGCTACGCCGATACCGGCGGCCACGGAAACACCGAACACGCCGGCGACGGCAAACGCAACGACTGTTTTCAATCGCATTCTCTTGACCTTTCGCTCACGGTGGCGCCGAACGGCACCATCAACGTCGGAGATTCCTAGACGAGCGAACGGCACGACCCCGCAGGTAGCGAAGACCCGCCCAGGTAGTCCGAGGCTACGTCAGGATGCCGGTAAAGTCAAGTTGGCGTTTTTCCGGAGGTGGCGACGCGCACGACGTGGAGAGTACCGGCAACGGCTAAGGATGCGCATGGTAACACGGTTCACACGGACCCGCGCCGGCGAGGCGTTTCGTACGGTGCTCGCCGCGGGCGTTGCTGCTGCAGCGTGCGTTTCCTTTTCGCACACGCCGGCAGGCGCCGCGTCGCTGCCCGTCCACCTTTATCCGCGGCCGCCGTTTCCGGCGATCGTCGCGTGCGATCTCACGCGCGAGGCGATCGCTCCCGGCATCGAACGCGCGTCCTATCGAATCCTCACCGCAGCGGGGCCGCTGCGCGTCGATCTCGTGATCGCCGATCCGGCAAACCGCTGGGTCCGCTTCGACACCGTCCTCGCGCGCGATACGCTGGGCGGTGCGCTCGAGCGGGTGTCCTCGATGGCGTCGCGCACCGGCGCCGTCGCGGGAATCAACGGCGACTATTTCGCGATCGGCGCGGACGTCGCGCCGCTCGGCGCGGTCGTACGAAACGGCGCGGTCGTGCATGCGGGCGGTTCGCGTCCCGCGTTCGCGATCGGGCGCGACGGCAGGGTGCGCGTCGGACCGTTCGATTCCGGCGCCGGCGCGCAGACGGCGATCGGCGGCGGACCGGTGCTGCTGCGCGGCGCGCGGATCGCGAACGATGCCGGCTCGACGAATTATGCGGAACGCGCGATGCGCATCCCGGCCTCGGTCCTGGTCCGCTTTCCGTCGGGCGAGGTCGGCCTCGTCGTGGTCGACGGGCGCCGGCCGGCGA
>JAQBPL010000070.1 GCA_028287545.1 Vulcanimicrobiota bacterium
GTGCAAGTCGTCGCGCTGAAATAGTGCGACTGAGCGCGGACGAAAAGCTGCGCCGCGAGATCGCGGCGCTGTACGACGTCCTCGCGGAGGCGCTGGGGACCGAAAAGGTCGTCATGCGCGCCGGCAAGCTCGGCACGCTCAAAGAGATGCGCTCGCAGGCGATCCCGGATCGTCTGCTTGCGCTCTCGCGTCTGGTGTTCGAGGATCCCACCCTCGAGACGCGCCCGGCGAAGGCCCAGTACAAGAAGATGATCGCCGAGATCGAGGATCGCCTGGGCGACCTCGTCGCGCAGCGCGCCGTCGGCGACCGGCTCGAGGCCAAGGTGAACGCGAAGATGATCGCGCGCCACCAGGAGTATTTGCGCGAACTGCGCCTCGAAGCGCTGCGCGAGGACGCCGGCCCCGAGACGCCCGCGACGCAGCAGCGGCTCCACGAACTCGAGGCGCTCGACTCGCGCGGCCTGGCGCGCGCGGCGCTCGACGTCCTGCGCCCGAGGGCGCTCGACCAAGTCGTCGGCCAGGAAGCCGCGATCAAGGCGCTGCTCGCGAAGCTCGCCTCGCCGTACCCGCAGCACGTCATCCTCTACGGTCCGCCCGGCGTCGGCAAGACGACCGTGGCGCGCCTGGCGCTCGAGATCGCGAAGCGGCGCGCGCACGCGCCGTTCGCCGCGAACGCGCCATTCGTCGAGGCCGCCGGCACGACGCTGCGCTGGGACCATCGCGAGACGACGAACCCCCTGCTGGGCAGCGTGCACGATCCGATCTATCAGGGCGCGCGGCGCGACTTCGCCGACGGCGGCGTCCCCGAGCCGAAACTGGGCCTGGTGACGCGGGCGCACGGCGGCGTGCTGTTCATCGACGAGATCGGCGAGATGGATCCGGCGATGCAGACGCGGCTGCTCAAGGTCCTCGAAGACAAACGCGTCAGCTTCGAATCGTCGTACTACGACGAGCACGATCCCAACGTTCCGGCCTACGTGAAGAAGCTCTTCCGCGACGGCGCGCCCGCCGAATTCGTGCTGATCGGCGCGACGACGCGCGATCCGGATGCGATCGACGCCGCGATCCGTTCGCGCTGTGCCGCAGTCTACTTCGAACCGCTCACTCAGACGCAGGTGGCGCGCATCGTGCGCGAAGCGGCGCTGCGCCTCGGCGCCAAAGTCAGCCGGCGCGTGGCGAACATGATCGCGTCATACACGATTGAAGGGCGCAAGGCCGTGCAGATTCTCGCCGACGCCTACGGGCACGCGCTCGAACGCAGCGGGGGCGGCCGAGCCGCCGCCGTCCGCGAAGAAGACGTGCTCGAGGTCGTGCAGGCCGGCCGAATCGTGCAGCACACGACGACGCGCGCGCGGCGCGTCAAAGAGATCGGCAAGGCGCACGGCCTGGGGGTGCTCCAGTACGTCGGATCAATCGTCGAGATCGAGGCGGCCGCGTTTCCTGCGCGCGAACCGCACAAGGGCGCCGTGCGTTTCAACGACACGGCCGGTTCGATGGCGCGCGACGCCGTCTTCAACGCGGCATCCGTGATTCGAGCGATCACCGGAACCGACCCGGCCGATTGGGATCTGCACGTGAACGTCGTCGGGGGCGGGAACATCGACGGTCCTTCGGCCGGCCTTGCGTTCTTTTTGGCACTGCACAGCGCCCTGGCCCGCGTCGCCCTGCCGCAGGACGTCGCGGTCACCGGGGAGGTCTCGCTCGCGGGCAACGTCCGCGCCGTCGGCGGGGTGGTGGAAAAACTGTATGCTGCGCGACAGGCTGGGATGCGGGCCATCGTGATCCCGCGCGAGAATGCGCGGGAGATCGAGGCGACGCCCGAGGGTATCGAAGTCGTCCCGGTCGGCACGGTCGTCGAGGCGCTCGCGGCACTCGGCCTGCGCGTTCCGGTCCCACCCGCGCTCCGCTCCCGTTCCCGCACGAGGGTTTCCCGGTGAACGTCGCTTCGTTCGTCTCCAGCGTCGACCGCATTCCGCCCAACAATCTCGAGGCGGAGATGGCCTTGCTCGGCTCGATCCTGGTCGACAAGGAGATGATGGCGACGGTCAGCGAGATCGTGATGCCGGCCGATTTCCACGCGCCGCTGCACGAGACGATCTATCTCGCGCTCTACGCGCTGTATGAACGCGGCGAACCGCTCGACAAAGTCGCGCTCGCGGGCGAACTCAAGAATCGCGGACTGCTCGACAAGATCGGCGGGATGGCGTACGTCAACTCGTTGATGGATACGGTGCCGACTGCCGCGTCGGCCGAGTACTACGCGCGCATCGTGCGCGAAAAGGCCAGCCTGCGCGGCCTCATTCACGCGGGGACGCAGATCACCCAGCTCGGTTTCGAATCCGAAGACGACGTGCCGGGCGCGCTCGACCGTGCCGAGCAGGTCGTCTACGAAGTCGGCAACCGCAGCGACCGCAACGCGTTCGCGACCGTCCCGTCGCTGCTGTTGGGCGTGTTCCAGTCGCTCGAACGCCGTCACGAGCAGAAGGGCGACCGCACCGGCGTCACGTCGGGCTATCGCGACATCGACGATTATACGGCCGGCTGGCAGCCCGGCAACCTGGTGATCCTCGCCGCGCGCCCCGCAATGGGCAAGACGTCACTCGCGCTCAACATGGCCGTGGCCGCTGCGAAGGACGAGAAGAAGCCCGTCGCCGTGTTCTCGCTCGAAATGACGAAGCAGGAGCTCGTGGAGCGCCTGCTCTCGTCCGAGGCGCGGCTCGACGCCTCGAAGCTGCGACGCGGCGCGATCGCGGACCGCGATTGGGAGAAGATCGGCCACGCGATGGGCGTGCTGCACGAGCTCCCGATCTATCTCGACGATTCCGGCGCCGTCACCGTCACCGAGATCCGCAGCCGCCTGCGCCGTCTCAAGAGCGCCCACGGTCTGGCCTGCGTCTACATCGACTATCTCCAGCTCGTGCGCCCCTCGACGATGGGCCGCCAAGTGAACCGCAACGAAGAGCTCTCCGACATCTGCCGCACGCTCAAAGCGACCGCGAAAGATCTCGAAGTCCCGATCGTCGCGCTCGCCCAGCTGAACCGCGCCGTGGAAACGCGCGCCGACAAACGGCCGCTATTGTCAGATTTGCGCGACTGCTTGGCGGGCGAGGCTCTCGTGACGAACGCCCAGAGCGGCGAACGCGTCACCGTGCGGGACATCGTTGAAAAGGGACTGCGCTTCGACGTCTGGGCCGTCGACGATCGGATGCGACTCGTGCGCCGCCCCATCACCGATGCGTGGACCGTCGGCGAAAAGACGGTTCATACGGTCCGAACCAAGAGTGGACGACAGATCCGGTGCACGGATGGGCACCGTTTCCTGACGGTCTCCGGGTGGTCGACGCTGCGCGACCTCGCCCCGGGTCGAGCGATTGCGGTGCCGCGCCGGTACGACGCCCCCTCGCAAGGCCACGGGGAAATGTCGGCCGACCGGGCGCTCCTGCTGGGCTGGCTGATCGGGGATGGACACCTCGGCGGCAGCGCCGCGCTCACCGTCGCTTCGGCCGAAGAGGCCGAACTCGCAGTACAACTCGCGATTTCCGAATTCTCGCTCCAGCCGATTGTGAAACCCGAAAACGCCCGGACTACCGCGAAGCGCGTGGTTTTGACGACTGGCCGACAGTGCGGTGCCGGAAAGAATCCGCTGACGCGCTGGCTGCGTGACCTGAAGATCTGGAAAAAAACTGGTGCTGCGAAGTCAGTACCGGAAGAGATCGCCTCACAGTCGGATGACGTCGTGGCGGCCTTCCTTCGAGGTCTTTATCACGCCGACGGAAGCCTGTCGCGCAGAGCGACCTCCTCGCGGGCGACAGTGCGGCTGTCGACGATCAGCGAGCGCCTCGCGCGCGACGTCCAGCATCTCCTGCTGCGGTTCGGCATCAACGCAATCTTGAAGTGCGACACACGCAACATCGGCGGTTTCCGGACCAGCACGAAGGCAATGTGGACGCTGTCCCTCATGGAGCGCGCTTCGGTCTGCGCTTTCATGGAACGGATCGGATTCCTTGGTGACAAGCACGCTCGCGCCATAGCGAAGCTCGTCTTGGTGAAGAACAACGACGCGTCGCAGTTCGACCGCATCCCACTCGAGGTGAACGGACACGTTCGCGTCTTGCGAGACGAGCGCGACCTCTCGCACGCTAAACTCGGGTGGCGCGACCAGGGTAAGGCGATGTCGCGATCGACGTGCGCGATGCTGGCCGAACGCCTCGATGACGATTTCCTCGATGCGCTCGGAACGTCGGACGTACTTTGGGATCCCATAGTCTCGGTCGAGGCTCGGGGGATTGAGACGGTCTACGACATCACCGTCGACGAGCTCCACAACTTCTGCGTGGACGATATCGTGACCCATAATTCGGGGGCCATCGAGCAAGAAGCCGATATCGTGACGTTTTTGTATCGCGATGTCTATTACAACAAAGAGACGTCGGCGGAACCGGACAAGACGGAATTGATCATCGCGAAACATCGCAACGGGAAGGTCGGGACCATTCCGCTGCGATTCCAGCCGGAGCACACGCTGTTCCTCGCATACGGCGACGAGTCGCACTACCCCAACCCTTAGGAAGAAGAGCAAAGGAATGCATGCGACGAGCGGTATCGTCCCCTCCGAACTGACGCTCGGCGTCTCCGACATCGACACGACCGAAACGTTCTACCGCGACGTCTTGGGCGTGGAACCCGTCCGGCACGGCGATGCCATCCGCATCACGTTCGGCGACTTCACGCTCGTCTTCGAACACGCTCCGCCGACCGAGCGTGCCAAGTTCGAGCTCGCGCTGCGCGTCCTCGACCCCGGCGCGCTCGAAGTGATCGCGGAGCGGGCCGGTGCCAAGACCTACGACCGCGACGGCGGCGGGCGCGCGCTGTTCGTGACCGACCCCGACCATTACACGATCGAAGTCTTCGCCCGCTGACCGCAGCGTGAAGCCGCCCCGGATTCTGGTCAGCGTCTCGCGCGGCCAAGACCCCGTCGAGTATTTCGAGGCGCTGCGCGAAGCCGGCGGCGAGCCGGTGCGGATCGAACCCGGCGCCGACGTGCTGCGCGCGCTGAGCGATGCGCGCGCACTTCTGGTGACCGGCGGTGTCGACGTCGATCCGGCGTCATATGGCGCACCTCCGTCGCCGTTGGTGACCGGCGTCGAGCCGGAACGCGATCGGCTCGAAACCGAATTATTGCGCGCCGCGCGCGAGCGCGGGATGCCGACGCTGTGCATCTGTCGCGGGCTGCAGATCGCGAACGTCGCCTTCGGCGGGACGCTCATCGCGGACATCCCAAAGGCGCTCGGCGATCGGGCGACGGTTCGCCACGAAGTGCGCCTCGCCACTACCCGTACCGACCGGGGCCTCATCGCCGAGCACGTGGTACGGATTGAGCCCGACAGCCGGCTGGCGGCCATCGTGGGGACGACCGAACTCGTCACCGGCGCGCGCCACCACCAATCCGCCGACGTCTGCGCCGCCGACTTGCGCATCGTCGGGCGCACGGCGGACGGTATCGTGGAAGCCCTCGAAGCCCGCTTCGCCTCCCCGTTCTGGCTCGCTGTGCAGTGGCATCCGGAATCGACGAGAGCGCTCGACGACGGTGCGAGCCGCGCGATCTTCCGGAGCTTCGTCGACGCAAGCGCGGCGTGAGCACCGTGCGCTCTAAGCGTGCACGAACTGGCCCCAGAGCCGAAAGCCCATCCCAGGTACCGTGGAGGTGGAGCAGGCGAACCCACGGCGTGTGAAATGACCCGTATAGCGCTGGTTGCCGATCTGAAGCGTTAGGTTTCCGTCTGGGGTACGGTTCCCCGTGACGGCCTGCACGGTGCCGTTGTCCGGCTCGTATCGTCCCTCGATCGTTTTGTCAGGATTGAACGTCAGCGTCATCGTCCCGAACACGACGTTGAAGTTATCGATCCCGTAGTAGTCGACGGCTGCCGGGCCGAGAAACGTCTTGTACGCGAACGTGACGCGCTGATTCGGCGGCGGCGTCGGTGCAGCCGGGAACGTATCGCCGGCGGACGGAGACGGCGACGTGGCCGCGACGACGGGCGGCGCGGCCGGCGAAACGACCAGCACCGCGAAGACCGCGAACGCAAGCTTCACGAGTCGGCAAAGAGGATCCATATCGAGGCTCCTTGCCGGTACTCTTACCCGTCGCGACAAGCGCGCGCTTCGACAAGCTCAGCGTGACAATGTCCCGTCGGGGCTTACAATCCCGTCAGCCGTTGCAGCGCCAGAGAGGAGAGTGCGACGGCGACCCAGAGGATGAAGCCGAGGGCGAGCGGGCGGGCGCCGGCGCGCAGCAGCCGCTGCAATTCGGTTTGCAGGCCGATCGCGGCGAGGGCCACGGCGATGAGGAACGTCGAGACGATCCCGACGCCGGCGTGCCAGCCGGCGGGGATCATGCCGGCGCCGCTGGCGAGCGCGGCGACCAGAAACCACAGGATGAACCACGGCACGATTTGTTTCCACGGAAACGGCCCGCTCGTTCCTTGGCTGCGCGCGCGCAGCAGCACGATCCCGGCGACGATCGGCAGAATCATCGTCGCGCGCGTGAGCTTGACGATCGTCGCGTACGCGCCGGCCTGCTGCCCGTACACGTATCCCGCGGCGACGACCGACGACGTGTCGTTGATCGCCGTGCCGGCCCAGAGGCCGAACTGGTCTTGCGTCATCTGCAGCGCATGGCCGATCGGCGGAAAGACGAGCACCGCGACGATGTTGTAGAAGAAGACCGTCGCGATCGCAAGCGCAATGTCGGCTTCTTCGGGTTCGATGACCGACGACACCGCGGCGATCGCCGACGCGCCGCAGATCGCGGTGCCGACGCCGATCAGCGTGCGCAGCACTTGCTTTAATCCCAGTAGGCGGCCGACGAGCGGTGCCAGGATCAGCGCGACGGCGATCGTGCCCAGCGTTACCGGAAGCGTGCCGAGTCCGGTGCGGACCACGGCGGCAAAGGACAGGCCAAGGCCCGAGAGCACGATCGCGGCCTGCAGGACCGTGCGGGCGGAGAACGCGATCCCGGGTCGACATCGTTCCGGCAACGGACCGAATGCCCGCACCGCGATGCCGAGCACGATCGCCAGCACCGGCGAACCCAGCAGCGGGACGAACGGCGCCAGCAACGTCGCGACCAGCGCGACCACTGCTGCTGCGACGATCCCCGGGAGCTTACGAAGCGACGTGCGTCTCCGCGATCTCGTGCATTTCGGGATCGCCGATCCCGTGCTGTAAATACGAGCGCGAGAGGTGAACGTACTCGGGGCCGGCCGCCTCGACCCAGTGCACCGCGGCGCCCTCGAGCGGCTTCTTCACGACCGCCGGCTGGCCGGCCGCGACCACGCGCGGCGGAATGTTCGCGTTGGCCGCGACGACGGCGCCCGCGGCGATGAGGCTGAACTCGCCGACGACCGCTCCGTTGAGGACGACGGCGTTCGAACCGATCAGCGCGCCGCGCCCGATGTGACAATCTTCGAGAATCGCACAATGACCGACCGTTACGTCCTCTTCGATCACCGTCGTGCAGTTCTCGCTCACGTGCACGACCGAGTTGTCCTGGACGTTCGCGCGGGCGCGGATGCGGATCGGCCCGTTGTCGCCGCGGATTACGGTCCCGAACCAGATCGACGCTTGTTCGCCGACCTCGACGTCGCCGATCAGTACGGCGGTCGGTGCGACGAATGCCGAGGACGCCACCTTTGGGCGTTTTCCGCGGTACTCGATGATCATGCGGCTCCTCCGAAGAACGGTGATGCTGGAGCGTCTGAATTGAGCGAACACCGCCATCGTACCCCCCTGCGCGGGACCAAGGTCACCCCGCGGCCCAAACCCGCCGATCCCGGCTACACCGACGTCAACTATCGGTACGCCGGTGTCGTGGGGCACATCCATGAGGTCGTCGAGATCGGCGGCCGGGAACTCGCCAAGGTCGGCTTCGACGACCGAAAGATCGTCTATTACTTTCTGGAGGATTTGGAACGCGAGGAGGCCGCGCCGAAGCGGACGTTCCACGACCTTCCGCCCGACGCGCCCAAGGAATAACGCGCTTAACGGCCCCGCGCTGCGCCGTTCTGCACGGAGAGTTCCCAGCGGTAGCCGTCGGGATCGTGGAACCACAGCCCCATGTGCGGGGAGCCCGGCGCTTCGGGGCCGATCTCGTCGTCGGGGTCTTCCAGTTCAACGCCGTTTGCTTTGAGCTGGAGCAGGGCCGCGCGGAGTTCTTTCATGCCTGCGAGATGGAACGACATGTGTTCCAGCGCGTCCGGGTCCGGCGGCCCGCTGAACAGCGCGATCGTGATCGCGTCATTACTGATCCCAACCCCGTCGTCGAAGCGAAAGATCTCTTCCAGATCGAAGTTCCGGCTCCACCAGGCGGCGCTGGCGTCGGGGTCGCGCACCGCCAGAGAGAAGTGACCGACGGTCCCGAGTTTGATCCGCATACGGACGCTTTCGTACCCGCCCGCCGGGCCGGCGGACGACATTCCCGACACCGGCGCGACGGAAGTCGGATGGTCCGCAGGGCCCGGGGTGCAATTCTTTTCTTCATGGGACCCCGTGTTGCCGTCGTCGGCTCAGGACCGGCCGGCTTGTTCGCCGTTGAAGCGCTCCTCAAGCAGCGCGCCGAGGCGCAGGTCGACGTATTCGAACGCCTGCCTGCTCCGTACGGCCTGCTCCGCTACGGCGTCGCGCCGGATCACCTCAAGATCAAGTCGCTCGAGGCCGGCTTCCGCAAGACGCTCTCCGACCCGCGCGTGCGGTTCTTCGGGAACGTCGAGCTCGGGCGCGACGTGCATGTCGAGGACCTGCTGGCGTCGTACGACGCGATCGTCTACGCGGTCGGCGCGCCGAACGATCGGCGCCTGGGGATCGCGGGAGAGGATTTGCCGGGGAGCCTCGCCTCGACCGAGTTCGTTCGCTGGTACGGCGGACACCCTGAGACGAAGACGTCGCCGGTCGACCTCACCCGCGCGCGCAGCGCGGCGGTGATCGGCGTCGGCAACGTCGCGATCGACACGGTGCGGCTGCTGCTCAAAGATCCCGCGCTGCTGCATGAAACCGACATGCCGCGCGAGATCATCGATGCGCTCGCCGCAAGCGGGGTCCGTGAGGTCTCGATGCTGGGCCGCCGCGGGCCGCACGACGCGAAGTTCACTACGGTCGAACTGCGCGAACTCGGCGAGCTGCCGGGCGTCGACGTCGTCGTCGATTCGCGCGACCTCGAAGGCGTCGAGGCGTTCGAGCTCGACGGCCAGACGAAGCGCAACCTCGACGTGCTGCGCGAGTTCTCCGAACGCACGCCGACCGGCGCGCCGCGCCGGCTCAACCTGCGCTTCTACGCGCGTCCGGAGGCGATCGGCGGGACGGACGCCGTGGAGTCGCTGCTGATCGAGCGGATGGCGTACGACGCTGAGGGGAAACTGCACGGCACGGGCGTCTTCGAAGACCTGCCGGTCGACCTCGTCTTCCGCGCGGTGGGCTACAAATCGATCCCGTTCGCCGGGCTGCCGTTCGACGAGCGCGCGTTCGTCGTGCCGAACGAAGGCGGACGCGTCCACAACGGTTCGGGAACGCGGCACGAGCGCCAGTACGTCACGGGCTGGGTGAAGCGCGGGCCGCAAGGCGTGATCGGCACCAACAAGAAGTGCGCGACCGAAACGGTCACCGCGCTGCTCGAAGACATCCCGGCCGGTGAAACGCTGGGCGAGCGCCCCGACATCGCCGCTGCGCTGACCGAACGCGGCGTGCCGTTCGTCGACTGGGACGGCTGGCTGCGCATCGAAGCGCGCGAACACGAACTCGGCGCCGCCGAAGGCCGCAAGCGGATCAAGATCGTCGACCGCGATGAACTCTTGGCCGCCGCAAACGCCACCGCCGTCCCCGCGTCACCCTAGTCATCCCTGCATGGCCGCAGCTGGGACATCGAGAATCGCGTGATTCATGAGCCCAGAAGCGAAGCGTGCTTGATGAGGCCTAATCAGGCCGGTCTCACCCCGGCCTATCAGTCCGGTTTCGGCAACGAGTTTGCGAGCGAGGCGGTCGCCGGTGCGCTGCCGATCAACCAGAACTCGCCGCAGCGCGTGCCGCTCGGGCTCTATGCGGAGCAGCTCTCTGGCACCGCGTTCACCGCGCCGCGCGCCGAGAACCGGCGAACCTGGATGTACCGCCTGCGCCCGTCGGCCGCGCATCCTGCCTACCGCCCGATCGCATCCGGCCGCATCCGCAGCGGCCCATTCACCGAGGTGGCGCCGAACCCGAACCGCTTGCGTTGGGACGTCCAGTCGCTGCCGGCCGAGCCAGTCGATTTCGTCGACGGGCTCGCGACGCTCGCCGGGAACGGCACGCCGCTCGACCGCGACGGCTCCGGAATCCACGTCTACTCCGCGAACCGCTCGATGCGCGCGCGCGTCTTCTGCGATGCCGACGGCGAACTGCTGCTCGTCCCGGAACTCGGCACGATCGTGCTCGTCACCGAGCTCGGCCGGCTGGCGGTGGCGCCCGGCGCGATC
>JAQBPL010000072.1 GCA_028287545.1 Vulcanimicrobiota bacterium
GCCGCTACACGCGCGAAACGGGAGCGCCGACGCGCCTCGCGGACCTGGACCTCGAACCGATGACCCGGGTGGAACAGATCGAGATCGACGAAGAGCACATCACGGTCCAATACAACAAGACGACCGAGCGGCGCTACAACGCGAACGAGATCACGCACCGCGAGTGGGTCTACAAGTACAACGACGACGCGGAGTTCGTGGCGGCGGTCAGGAAAGTCATCGAACTCTCGCGCAAGCACATGTACGACCTGCCGGAAAACGTCTCGTGCCCGCCGGGCTGCGCGGAATGCTGCAGCGGATACGAGCCGTTCGTGAGCGCGTCGGACGTGCAGCGCATCGCCGATCACTTCGGCATGACGTACGACGACGTGATGACGGAATACGTCGTGCCGCGCGAATCGGCCGACGGATCGTACGTCGGCTGGCTGCGGAAAGTCACCGACGACGTCGCCGACAAGTGCGTCTTCTTGATGGGCTCGCGCTCGGGCAAGTACTACTGCGGCATCTACGAAGCACGCCCGCACGACTGCCGCGCCTTCACGCCGATCGGCTGCGAAGACGTCGACACGAATCTGCCGAAGGGCGGAAAATACGTGGTCGGCGCACCGTTCAAGCCGAAACACCCGAGCAAGAACGGCCGCAGCGGCAAGCGCCTCTAAGGGACTGGAAGGCGGTCCTGCCGGGCAACGGGAAGCGGCTCCCTCTGCACTGATCCGGAGGCTTCTTCCATGAGGATGATTCCGAAATTCGCCGCGCTCGGCGCGGCGCTCGTGTTGGGGGCGACCGTCGCCCCGGCCGTCGCGGGGGACACGATATCCCAGATGGCGCCGATGACGATGGGTAAGGCGCCCCTGACGATCCCCCTCAAGCCGCAGAACAATTCCGGCGAGTCCGGCACCGCAACGCTCACCGACACGCCGGCCGGCCTGCGGGTCGTGATTTCGCTCAAAGGCGCCCCCGCCGGGCCGCAGCCCGCGCACATCCACATGGGGAGCTGCGCGCACCTCAACCCCACGCCGAAGTATCCGCTGAGCATGGTCGTCGCAGGGAAGTCGACCACCGTCGTCAAGGGCGTCACGATCAGCCAGCTGCTCGGGAAGACCGCCGTCAACGTGCACAAGTCGCCCACCGACATTGCGACCTACGTAGCGTGCGGTGACATCGCGAAATCCGCGATGGCGCCCATGAAGATGTAGCGCCGGCCGCCGCTCGAGGAGATGTCCTTGTTGAAATTCATCGCCGCGACGGCGCTCGCCGTCGCGCTCGCTACCGGAACCGCGGCATTTGCCGCGATGCAGCCGATGCAGTTCCCAATCGCCGACCAGAACGGCTCCGGCGAACACGGGACGGCGACGCTGCTCCAAGGCACCAAAGGATTGATCGTCAAGCTGCGGCTGGCGGGCGCCGCCGACGGCGTGGACCAGCCGGCGCACATTCACGCCGGCACGTGCAGCAAACTCGATCCGAAGCCCAAGTACGCGCTGCAAACCGTCCACGGCGGTCAATCCGAAACGACGATCGAGGGCGTGTCGCTGGCCGACCTGCAAAAGGGTACGTACGCGATCAACGTCCACAAATCGACCAAGGAAATCCCCATCTATGTCTCCTGCGGGAACATCCCCGTCGCGAAGTAGCCACCCGCCGTTCAACGAGGGCGCCGCGCGCAACGCGGCGCCCTCGCGTTTCGGCGCGCCGTCGCTCGACGACATGCCCGACGACATCCGCGCGATCTGCGAAGAGACGCGCGCCAAGATCGGCTTCGTCCCGAACGTCTTCCTCGCGTATGCCAAACGGCCCGAGCATTTCCGGGCGTTCATGCACTACCACGACTTGCTGATGAAAGGGCCGAGCGGCCTCTCGCGCGCCGAACGCGAGGCGATCGTCGTCGCCGTGTCGGCCGAGAACGAATGCCTCTACTGCGTGACCGCGCACGGCGCCGCGCTGCGCATCCTCGGCAAAGACAGCGTGGTCGCCGACCAGATCGCGGTCAACTGGCGCTCCGCCGATCTCTCGGCGCGTTTGCGCGCGATCCTCACCTTCGCCTCACGCGTCAACGAGCCGGGATTCATCGCGAGCGACAAGGAGCTCGCCGAGCTCAAAGCCTTGGGGCTGAGCGACGACGACGCATGGGACATCGCGTCGGTCGCCGCGTTCTTCGGCTTGTCCAATCGCCTGGCGGGCTTCATGGACATGCGCCCCAACCCGCAGTTCTATGAGATGGGGCGGCCCGGAACGACCCGCTGAGGCGCCTCGTGGGGGTCACACGTCGCTCGCTTCGACGTATTGCTAAAGGGACCGAACGCTCACCAGCGTAGTGCGACGCATGAGAGGTCTCTTGCGCACCTCCGCCGCTCTTGTGGCGGCGGCGGTCCTTACCGTTTCGCTGATCCCCGCAGCCTCGCTGGCCGGCACGACCGGGTCGATCACCGGCCGCATCGTCGACCAGAAGACCGGCACGCCGATCACGGGCGCCGCGGTGACCGCGGCTTCGCCCTCGGAGACAGAGCGTTCGGTCACCGACGCCGGCGGCGGATTCCGCTTCCTGTCGCTTTCGCCGGACACGTACACCGTGACCGTCGAGCGCCCGAGCTACGACACGCTGATCCTGAGCGGCGTCACCGTTCAGGCGGACCAGACGCAGACGCTGAACCGCGCGCTGACGGCGCGCCTGCAAACGATCGGCAGCACGACCGCGCGCCGGTCGAGCGACCTGGTGCGCTCCGGAACGACGAGTGACGTCTACTCCGTGAGCGGCGCACAAGCCGACGCGGCCGCCGCACTCGGCGGACCCGGCGGCCTCACCAACGCCTACGCCGCGATCTCGTCGGTTCCGGGGACGGTGGTCCAGGCGGGTCAGCAAGGCTGGTACCAACAGCTGTCGATTCGCGGCGGGGACATCGACCAGGTCGGCTACGAACTCGACGGCATCCCGGTCAACCGCGCGTACGACAACGCGCCGCAGACGATGCTCTCGACGCTGGGCCAGCAAGAGCTCCAGGTCTACACGGGCGGAACGCCCGCGACGTCGGACGGACAGGGCCTCTCAGGCTACGTCAACCAGGTCATCCGCACCGGCACCTATCCGACCTCGCTCACCATGAACGCGGGGATGGGAAGCCCGGCGTTCTTCCACCGCCTCTCGTTCGAAGTCGGCGGCGCTACGAAGAATCGGAACTTCTCGTACTACGCCGGATTCTCGGGCGCGGATCAAGACTATCGCTACCTCGACGGCAACAACGGCGCGAGCGATCCGCGGTTCTTCTACCCGCTCGCGTGGCCGGGCCGGTACAACCTCTACGACGGGTCGCCGGGAACCGTCTACTTCTCGCCCGGGCAGACCTACGCGATCGCCAACACGTCGCAGCGCGACAACGTCGTAAATTTGCATTGGGGGCTCCCGCACGGGAAGAGTCTGCGCGACGACGTTCAGGTCTTGTATCTGACCAGCGAACTCTTCGCCAACTACTACGGCTCGGTGAACGACCAAGGCGGCCCTGCGGTGGTCGGAGCGGCGTTTGGCAACACGGGCCAAGCGACGTGGAACGACGGCTACGTCTACAACGGGCCGCTGTTCACCGCGCCCGGGGCCGGCGTCGTGCCGTACTACTTCCCGAGCAGCCCGACGAACCGCGCCTTCGGCGCTCCCCTCTCGAACGCCGCGCGCGACACGAACGACAACGGGGTCGCGGTCCTCAAGCTGCAGTACCAGCGCAACATCAACGACCGCTCGTACCTGCGCCTGTACGGCTACTCGGTCTACTCGAACTGGTTCATCACCGGCGATGCGAACCAGAATTTCACCAACTTCTACGGCGCCGAGCTCAACGACTACGAGATCCCCAGCCACACCTACGGGACGACGTTGACCTACGCCAACCAGCTCAACGACCAGCACCTGCTCACCGTCACCGCAACTGAAAGCCAGTCGAAGCTGCAGCGCCGATACTCCTACGCCTTTCCCGGCAATCAGAACCTCGATACGGCGTTCACCAACCTGATCGACCCGCGGACCGCGGCGCAAACCGGGAATTGCTACAGCCCCGTCAACGGAGCGTTGGCGAGCTGCTTCTCGAGCAGCAATCGGGGAACGTTCGCGACGCCGATTCCGGGTATCGAGCCGGCGGGCTCACCCGCGGCTCTCGCGAACGCACAGTGGACCGTCACCGAGAGCGGGCCGCTGGGCCGCGTGAACAACGTCTCACCGTTCACCACGGCGGCATCGATCAACGACAACTGGAGCCCGTCGAGCAAGCTGAACCTGACGCTCGGACTGCGCTTCGAGAATTACACCAATCGCCTCGGTGACACGTCGGCGAGTCCGATCGGCGGCAGCGCCGCGAACCGGGCGTTCTGGATCAA
>JAQBPL010000091.1 GCA_028287545.1 Vulcanimicrobiota bacterium
GAGTTGGCGCGGGCGCTGCGCGGGCTGCCGGCGCCGACGGACCCGAACGTGCTGGTCGGCATCGCGACCAGCGACGACGCGGGCGTCTATCGGTTGACCGACGACCTCGCGATCGTGCAGACGGTCGATTTTTTCACGCCGATCGTCGACGATCCGTACGACTTCGGTCGGATCGCCGCGGCGAACGCGATCAGCGACGTGTACGCGATGGGCGGCGTGCCGGTGAGCGCGCTCAACATCGCCGCGTTCCCGGTGGAGACACTCGGAACCGAGATTCTTTCCCGCATCCTCGCGGGCGGCGCGCACGTCGCCGCGGCTGCAGGGGTCAGCATCCTCGGCGGCCACACCATCAAATCGGACGAACCGAAATACGGAATGGCGGTGACTGGAACTATTCACCCGCGTCGCATAGTTACTAACGCTGGAGCCCGTCTCGGCGACCTCTTGCTCCTCTCCAAAACCGTCGGGACGGGTATCCTCACCACCGCTCGCAAGCGCGACCTCATCGACGACGCCGGGCTCGCACCCGCAATCGACTCGATGACGCGCCTGAACGATCGGGCTTCCGCAGCGATGCTCGCCCACGGCGTGCACGCGGCGACGGACATTACGGGATTCGGCTTGGTCGGCCATGGCGGTGAGATGGCGCGCGCTTCCGGCGTCGCGCTGGCCTTCGACGCCCGCTCCGTCCCGGTCTTCGACGGCGTGCTGGAGTTGATCGCCCGCGACGTCATCCCCGGCGGTACGCGGACCAACCTCGCCGACCATGCCGCGTTCGTCGAATACGCAGACGACGTCGAGGAGACGTACCGCGTCCTGCTCTCCGACGCGCAGACCTCGGGCGGCCTGCTGATGGCGCTCGCCCCGGACGACGCGCACCGCGCGCTCGCCGCGCTCGCCGATTTGGGCACCGCCGCGATCGTCGGCGAAGTGGTGGCCGGACCGGCCGGTACGGTCTTCGTTCGCTGAGCGTGCGCTACGACGCGATCGTCCTGGGCCTGGGCGGCATGGGGAGTGCCGCCGCGGCCCATGCCGCGGCGCGCGGAATGCGGGTGCTGGGCCTCGAGCAGTTCGGGCCGGCGCACGCGCTGGGCGCCTCGCACGGGCGCACCCGCATCATCCGGCAAGCGTACTTCGAGTCGCCGGACTACGTGCCGCTGCTGCGCGGCGCGTACGCGCTCTGGGACGCGCTCGAAGCGCGCACCGGAACGACCCTGCGCGCCCGCATCGGCGGTCTTTTCGTCGGGCGGCCCCACACGCCGGTCGTCGCCGGCACGCTCGCAAGCGCGCGGCAGTGGGGGCTGCCGCACGAGATCTTCGACGCGGCGGCATTGCGCGCGCGCTGGCCGGCAATCCGGCCCCACGACGACGAGATCGGCGTGCACGAAGCCGTCGCCGGCGCGGTCTTCCCCGAGGCGGCCGTCGCGGCGCAACTGCAGGTCGCGGCCGCCGACGGTGCGGAGCTGCGCTTCGGCGTGCGCGTCGCCGGTTGGGACGCGGGCGACGCGGGCGTGAGCGTGACGCTCGCCGACGGGACGCGCATCGAGGCCGAACGGCTCGCGCTGTGCGCCGGCCCGTGGTTCGGCCGGATCGCCGCCGAGTTCGGCGTGCCGCTGCGCATCGAACGCAACGTGCAGTTCTGGTTCGAACCGGTCGATCGCGCCGCCGTCACGCCGGACCGCTTGCCGATCTACGCGGTCGAGCGCGACGACGGGCCGTTCTTCTACGGGTTCCCGGATTTCGGCGACGGCGCCAAGATCGCGCACCACGGCAGCGGCCGCGAGGCGGATCCCGACGCCCTCGACCGCACCGTGACGGACGACGAGATCGCGGTCGCACACGACACGCTCGCCTCCTTCGTCCCGGCCGCTGCGGGACGGTTCCTGCGCGCGGCCGCGTGCATGTACTCGAACACGCCCGACGAGCACTTCGCGATCGGCGCGCTCCCCCGCAACGCGCGCGTCGTCGCCGCCGGCGGCTTCTCGGGTCACGGCTTCAAGTTCACGCCGGTGATCGGCGCGATCGTCGCAGCTTTGCTCGCCGGCGACGACCCGGGTTTCTCGCTCGACCTCTTCGCGCCGGACCGCTTCAGCCGCGCTCTTCGTTCGTCCGGCGCCGCACCGGCAGCACCACGCTGACGTGATTTCCGCGCACCGGCAGCGGTGCGTACGAGAGATTTTCACCCAGCGCCGCAATGAGGAAGAGCCCGCGCCCGTCTTCGCTCCAGGGGTCTTCGGGCAACGCCGTGTCGGGCGTAAAATGCGGTCCGCGGTCCATCACGTGCAGCACCGCGCGCTCGCCTTCCCATTCGAGGTCGACGTCGATCGAACCGGGACCGTGACGCACGACGTTGCCGATCAGCTCGCCGAAGATGAGTTCCGCCGAGGCGAGATCGCTCTCGGGGGTCGCGAGTTCGCGCAGGCGCTCGACGAATTGGAAGCGCGCACCCTCGGCGCGCATCGCATCGTGCGAGTGGAACACCCAGTGCGAGCGCCGGCCGAGCGCGACGGTCATCACCGCGACGTCGTCGTGCGCGCCGTCGAAGAGCACGCTGTCGACGACGAAGCGAGCCGGGTTCGCCGAACGGCGGAACGCGTCGCGCTGGACCGCGTCGAGCAGGCGGCGCTCGCCTTCCGCCACGTCGCGCGCCGACTCGATCAGCCCGTCGGTGAACAGCACCAGGGTGGCGCCGACGGGGAGCGTGATCTCGTGCGAGTGACCTGCCACGTCGTCCGTCACGCCGAGCGGCGGCTGCGCGAAGCCGGGGAGCGCGTGCACGGTGCCGTCCGGCTCGCGCACGAGCGGGCTCGGATGGCCGGCGAAGGCGTACGTGAGATGCCGCGTCTGCGGATCGAGCACGCCGACCCATGCCGTCACGAACGAGTCGGTAGGCTCGATCGAGAGCGCCAGCGCGACGGTGGCGAGGATCTCGCTCGCGATCGGAAACTGCACCGCCGCGGTGCGGATGCTGTTGCGCACGCTCGCCATCAGGACCGCCGCGCGCAGACCCTTCCCGGCGACGTCGCCGATCGAGAGCATCAGCCGTCCGTCCGGCAGCACGACCGCATCGTACCAGTCGCCGCCGATCTCGGCGTCTTTTTCCGCCGCGCGATAGACCGCGGTCAGCGCGATCCCGGGCAAGCTCGGCAGCGTGCGCGGCAGCGCGGCGTCTTGAAACGTCTCCGAGATGCGCCGTTCGCGTTCGAACACTTCGGCCGTCTCGATCGAGATCGCGAGGCGCCGCGCGAGAATCTCGGCAAAGCGCAGATCGGACTCGTCGAGACGGCGTGAATCGACGCCGTTCGCGATCTGCAGGACGCCGACGGCCTCGCCGGTGCGCGCGATCAGCGGGACGAACGCGGCTGAGGCGACGTTGAACCCTTCGAGAATCGCGCGGTGCCGCTCGTCGCGCGAGATCCGCGCGATCAAATCGGGCGGAAGGCGTTCGAGCAGCACCGGTTTGCCGCTGGTGAACACCTGCATCGCGAGATCGCCGCGCCGCAGCGGGTAGAGCCGCCGCACTTCGCGCCACGCGTGCAGCCCCTTCGGGTCGCGATGCGCGATCGCGAGCGCATCGAGCGCCCCGTCGCGATCGACGGTGAAGATCGTCACGAGATCGGCCATCACGCCGGTCGCGCGCTCGGCAAACTGCTGCATCAGCACGCCGACCGAGGAGGGCGCCCCGAGCAGCTCGCCGGCTTCCGTGAGAAACCGCAGCTGCTCTTCGCCGCGACGGCGATCCTCGATGTCGGTGTTCGTCCCGAACCAGCGGACGATCGCTCCAGAGGGGTCACGCTGCGGGCGCGCTCGTCCGAGGAACCAGCGCCACGTCCCGTCGTGACGCAGCAGGCGGAACTCGTGTTCGAAGACGTCGCCGGCGGCTACCGCTTCGGCCCAGCTGTGCGCCAGCGACGGCGCGTCGTCAGGATGGACGGCGACGCTCAATGCGATCTCGTCGGCGCGGAGCTTGGTCCCGCAAAAGCGCTCGAACGGCTCGTTCCAGTACTCGACGAAGCCGTCAGGCCGAGCGATCCAAATGAGCTGCGGAATCGAATCCGCGAAGTCGCGCCACGCTTCGTTCGTCTGGTCGACGGCCGGGGCGCCGGCTGGATGTCCGTGCTTCAGGGTTTTTGCTCCGCGCTATCCCTTCGCCCCGTCGATAGCCGGCTCCGTGCGGACGCCGGCTGGCGTCGGAACCATCATAAGCGCGACGCCCGCGAGGATCACCGCTGCGGCGGCGGCCTCGAGCGGCGTGAACCGCTCGTGGAACAGCACCATGCCGATCGTCACCGCGACCACCGGGTTCACGTAGGCGTACGTCGAGGCCAGCGCCGTGCTCGCCGCGTGCATCGTGTAGAGGTAGGCGCTGTACGCGAAGAGGCTGCCGAAGACGACCAGCCACGCGAGCCCGCCGAACGATGCCGCGCTCACCGCCCGCACGTCGAACGACTGCCATTCGCCGAACAGCGCCGCTTCGAGCCCGAGCAGCACGCCGCCGACGAGCATTTGCAGCGCTGTCGCCAGCACCAGGCTGCCGCTCTTCCCGGCGCGCCGCTGGTAGATGGAGCCGAACGCCCACGAGATACTGGCCAGCACGGCGATCGCGGCCGGAACGATCGGGATTCCGCCGATCGCCTTGGGCTGCAGCAGCAGTGCGAGGCCGGCGAACCCGAGCAGCATCCCAACCACCGCGATCCGCGACGGGCGTTCGCCGCCCCACGCGAACGCGATGATCGCCATCCACACCGGCGTGAGCGAGAGCAGCAGCGAGTTCAGCCCGGTCGGCAAGAACTGCACCGTCCAGGCTGTGGTCCCGTTGCCCAGCAGCAACAGCGTCGTTCCGGTGACGGCCCCGTGTACGAGGTCGTTGCGAGTGATCCGCGCCTTGCCGCGCAGCGCGCACACCGCGTAGAGGATGAGGCCGGCGAGCGTGAAGCGGATCGACGCCATCGCGAACGGCGGAATCGTGCGGACGGCGAAGCGCATCCCCGCGAACGTCGAACCCCAGAGCAACCAAACGGCGGCGACCGCGACGATCAGACGGACGTTCACCTGGACGCGCGTCGCCGGGACCTCTCGCACGTCGATCGTTCCGCTGCTCACAATGCAGCACGAACACCGGCGGGGCGCTCGGG
>JAQBPL010000132.1 GCA_028287545.1 Vulcanimicrobiota bacterium
GCGCCGTGGACGAGTACTTCCCGCGTCCGTCGCTGCAGATGATCGTGCGCCAGCCGCTCGAGGTCACCCAGTCGCTCACCCGCTTCAACGTCGACGTGAAGTGCGAAGGCGGCGGGGTCGCCGGCCAAGCCGGCGCGGTGCGCCACGGCATCGCTCGCGCGTTGCTCGAGATGGACGAATCGCTGCGCGAGCCGTTGCGCCGCAACGGCCTGCTGACCCGCGATCCGCGCGAAAAAGAATCGAAGAAGTACGGCCGCAAGAAGGCTCGTAAGCGCTTCCAGTTCTCGAAGCGCTAGAACCTCCAGGACTCATGTCGGGACGCGGCCCTCGCACTACGTGTGCGAGGGCCGCTCCGTTTTCGTTGTGACAAGGGTTAGGGGCAGCCGCCGTGGGCGAGGCACCACATCGGGATGGTCGCGGGGCTGGTGACCATTGCGGCCATCACGACGAGGGAGACGAAGACGCCGGCGGCCATCGCGATGACCGGGGCGATGGGACGGGAGTCTTCCTCTGCGGCGGCGTCGTGGGCGGCACGTTGGGCGGCGGCTTGGACGATCGCCGACGCGGCGGCGATGGGGTCGGGGGCGGCGTTGGCGTTCGTCATGATGGCGCTACGATACCGCCGGGGTGACGGTTCGGCCGTCCGTAGTTCTACCGAACTTGTCGGACCGAGGATTCGTCGTGAGGGGTTCGCGAACGATCCGGCCCTTGAACATCGTGAAGATCGGCGCGGCGCTGTGAGTGCCGCGCTTTTCGGTCGTGTTTTCCGCATCGTCGCGGTCGTCGGATGCCAACGCAGCGGCACGACGCTGACCGGCCAAATCCTCGGCGCGTCGCCGGAGGCCGTACTGATCGATGAAGAAGACGGGCTCTATCCTTGGTTCCACGCGTTTGCCGAGGGCGCGAGCGACGCCGGCCGGCTGGCCGACGAGATGTTCGCGCGCGCGCGCAGCAAGTATCGCGAGCCCGAGCGCCGCTTTCGCACCGTGGGCACGCGCGTCCAGCCGGCGCCGGGCGTCACGTGCATCGTGTTGAAAGCGCCGAACCTCACCTACGACGAGGTGAAGATATCGCGCCTCGGCGTTCCGGTGACGATCGTGTACCCCGTTCGCGATCCGCGCGCGGTCGTCTCGTCGATGGCCCGGCTCGGCGCAATCGACTTCGTCGGAAACCAGCAGCGCCTCCTCGCCGAGCGCCCTGCCGTTGCGGCGGCGTACGAGCGCGAGCTGCAGACCGTGGGCGATGAAGCCGCGCCGCCGTGGGTGCGCCGCGCCGCGTTGTGGCGCATCAAGACGGGGCGCGCGACCGCGTTCCGCAACCACGGTCTGCCGATGACGCAGTTCCGGTACGAGGACCTCGTGCGCGATCCGCGAGCGGCGATCGCGCCGCTGCTCGCCGCCTGCGCGCTCGGCGGCGCGCCCGACCTCGAAGCGCGCGAGGCATATCGGGGCGCTGGTCCGGGCGGCACCGATCGAACGCGCGCGATCGACGCGGCGTCGGCGAACGCGTGGACGTCGGCGCTCTCTGCGAGCGAGGAGCGCGACGTCCTCGCGACTGCAGGCCCGTTGGCGACGGCGTTCGGCTATGTCTGAGTTGGACGATCCCGTCGTGCTGCTCGGCCGCGGCGGCAGCGGAACGCGACTGCTCGCGCAGCTGGGCGCGGCGAACGGCGTGTTCATCGGAAACGACGTGAACGCGAGCGGCGACTCGCTCGAGTGGGTTGACGACCTGTACGCGCTCGCGATCGAGTGCGTCACCTCCGGCGTCGAGGCGGATTCCGAGCGCGACGCGTTCTGGCGCGCCGCTCTCGTGGGGCGCGCGCGCGCCGTCCTCGAAGCAGCGGGCAGGGACGCCGGTGCGCCGTGGGGATGGAAACTTCCGGAGACGATGCTGGGGCTGCCGCAGGTTCTGCGCGCGTTTCCGCGCGCGCGTATCGTGCACCTCATCCGCCACCCGGTCTCGAGCTCGCTGCGCCGCAGCCACATGACCTCGCGCGCCGACAACGCGGTCGGGCGCGCGGTGCTGGCCGCCGCCTACGACGCGTGCGGACTCGACCCGAACGTCGCCGCGGACGACCCGGACGACGTTCGCAACGCCATGACCTGGGAATTTCAAATGCGAGGCGCGCTGGACGCGCTCGCGGCGTTGCCCGACGGCGCGCGGCTGCTGCAGCTGCGGTACGAAGTCGTCTGCGCCGATCCCGCCGCAGCGCTCGACCGCATCGCGGCGTTCTTGGGCCTGCCCGCTCCCGATCGCGCTTCGGCACCCGTCATCGATGAGCGGCGGTCGCAGCCGATCGCCGGCGACGGCGAGCGCGCCGCGCGAGTCTGGGCGCTCTGCGGTGCGACGGGTGCGCGCCTCGGGTATCGTCCCCCGCCGGGCTGAGTACGGTTACGTGCAGTTCGCGAACAAGCTGTCCGCGAGCGCGCGGTGCGCGCGATATTCCGCCGAAACGTAGACCTCGTCCAGCGTGAGCGCGTGCGCCGCGGCGTCTCCGAGGGTGAGCGCCGGCGTGTCCGTCGAGCGCCCGAGCGCCGCGAGCAGCGTTCGGTTCGACGCGTCGAATCGCTCGTGGAGACGCATTCGCTCGCGCGTCCCGAGAACGTGCGCGAAGGGCGGCGCACCCAGCCGTAGCGACGCTTCGCCGCTGGCGGCGCGCCTCCGTGCGAAGTCCGCGAACTCGATGGGCCGCTCGAGCTGCAGCAGATACGCGAGCTGGTGTGTGTCCAGTGATACCTGCGCGAGCGGCACGTCGGCTACTTCGGGGGGCGCGCCCAGCTCCGCCGCCCGCAGCAGGGCCCCGAAGATATCGTTCCGCACCTCATCGTAGAAGATGACCCGGCAAGTGCCGAACGCGGCGCGCCAAGCCTCGTAGTGCACACTCCAATCGGGACAGCAAAAGCGTTCGTCGGGACCGTCGCACACGGTGTCGATGAAGTGCGCGACGTCGCCGTGCACCTCGTCCGCCTTGACCAGCTGGTTGTAATACGATTCCACCCAGCTGTCCTGACGGCGCACGAACAGCACGACCGTACACGGGACGTCGCTCGGAACGAGATCGCGCAGAAGCCGCGCGTGCGACGGCCGGAAGTTTTCTGCCGAGAGAATCGCCGCCTCGTCGTCGCGCCAATCCGCGAGGAGGTCGGCGAGCACGCGCTGCGGGGCGAGCGCCGCTGCGTCGATGTCGGGGAACGCGCGGCGAAAGCTCAGCGACGGCGTTCCGGCCAGCGCGGTCGCGAGCAATTTGGCGTTGCCGGCCATCCGTGCAACGGCGGGTAAGACGGGCACGTAGATCCCGTGCTCCCGAAGGCGCGCCGCGTTGGCGCGCAACCGCCACTGCAGGTACGTCGAGCCGGTTTTTGGCGCACCGACGTGGAAAACTAGCTTGCGTGTCAAGCGCCGTTCAGTCCGGGACGCGCAGCGCGCGCACGAGCTTGCCGTCGACGTAGCGGCGGAGGTGGCCGCGATCGAGTTCCGCCGCGCCGGCCGGGACGGGATCCATCGAATGCCAGATCCGGATGGTGCCGCTGATCAGCTCGCCGAACGCGCGGTGGTTGAAGCTCGGAGAGAGCGTGTACGGATTGAAGCCCAGCATTTCCATCGCCAGCGTGAGATAGGGCTGATCGCTCCACCGCGCATCGTTCTCGTCCTTCCGCGCCAGGGCGGCCATCAACGCGAACACGGCGCGCACGTCCTCGCGATTCGCCGCCAAGAAGATCACCCCGGAGTTGTAGATCATCTGACCTCGCGGCGGGACCCCTTCGCGCAGCATCACCTGGCCGAAACTGGCGAAGTCGCCCAGCGAGTAGTGCGGCGCGGGAGCCATCGCGATGCCGTGCAGCTCAGCCTGGTCGAAGCCTAGCGAGATGTCGTCGAGCACCCGCGTGTCGGCATCGAGGAAGAGGACGGTCTCGAACTCGGCCGGCAACGCCGCGAGCGCCTCGGCTTTGCGGTCTTTGCCGTGCAGCGCGAAATCGCGGCGGATGACGCGGACGTGCGACGCGAGCGCCGCGGTGTCCGTCTCGCGATCCGTTATCAGCACAATCGGGTATTGCGGAAGCCGGCCTTCGTCGAGACAGCACTGCACGTCGCGGACGTACTTCTCTCCCCAGGCGATGAACAGGATCGCTCGGCTTCTCATCTGA
>JAQBPL010000137.1 GCA_028287545.1 Vulcanimicrobiota bacterium
ACGTGAATCCCTTCGCCCGGTCGCCAGGCCTCGTAGTAGATCCCTCGGATCAAGGTCGGCAGCTGCGCGCTCAGATGCGCGTTCTGCTCGGGACTCAAGCGGTCGCGGAGCACGTGCAGCGCGGCCCGCAACGCGTGCAGCGCGTCGCGCCGGTCCGCGAATTCGAGTTCGTCGCAGATCTCGTCGAGCCAAGCGTTCGCATCGGGGACCACGGAGACGAACGGGTGGTCGTTGCTCTTCGCCATGAAATGCTCCAAATGACGTATTCCCGGAATACCGAGAACCCATCGTCGCCGATCGCGGTGAAGACCTGGTGAACGAATGTCGTCGCGTCGGACTATCGCAGCATACGAACGGATGCTGAAGTGCTCGATGGAGCACGACTCGAATGCCGGCTTCCGCGGAGACCCGGGCCGACTTTCTCGACCTACGGGTTCATCGCTCCAACATGTGCCGGCGTCCTGATGTGCGAACTGCAGCTACGACCGGTGTCAAGGGCTGCGCCGCAGCTTAGACTGATCAATCGCCGAAAGGCAGACCTTTATGCACGACGCGGAAACCGAGAACAGTCGCCTCTGCACTTACACCATCAAGACAAACTGCGAATTGTACGTCGAGAATGCGGCCGGCTGTTGGGGTGACGCCCAGCAGAGAGCGTACCTGCTTGCGAACGAACACAATACACCGATGACCTTGATCGCCCGCAACGCCTCAGGCGGTAAGGAGCAGTTCTTCACAGCGTATCCCGACAGTTGGTTTGATAATCCGGTTCAGGCGGGATGAGGCGCCCCGGCCAGTCTCAGCGCAGGACGGTGACCCTTCCGCGCATATCCTGGTGGTATTCACAGGTGTAGGTCGTTACGTAGTTCACGCCGGTGTCCCTGAACGTGGAGGTGAAGCGGCCGCCGTTCGGCTGGAGATCGCCGACGATCGATCCGCCGATGCCGTACACGGAATGCTCGTCCGTGTCGTCGTTGATCCACGTCACGTCGCCCCCGGCGGCCACCACCGTATCGAGCGGGTATGAGTCCGCGGTCACGTGGATCACGACGTGCCTCGGGACCGGCGTCGGTGTCGGCGTGGGGACGACTGACGGCGCCGCGAGGGCGAGCGTGTTTTGACGCGTCAGGCAGACCGCGCCGCTGGCGTCGGACTCAAAAGAAGCGGCGTAAGCGCTCACGGCGTAGCATCGGCCGATGTTGGCCCCGGACGGTCCGGGCATGTCGTAGAGCGTGAGGTCGTTCTTGTTCGGACGCGTGTAGACGAGCTGCTTCATGCCGCGGTCGACGCGGTACACGCGGAAGCCGTCGATAACGCTAGGACCAACTGTTCCCGGCTGCCAGTCCCAGACGAGCAGAACGTTGCCGGACCGGATCATGTCCGGGCACGCCAGAGCGCCGAGCAAGCCGACATGCGCAGCACATTCCTGCGGCCCGTTCGACACGTGCACGTGGCCGGGCACGGCTGGCGTGCGCGTCGCGGCGATGATCTTCCCCATGTTCGGATTGGACGCGGTGACGGAGGTCCAGGGCCCGGGTGTTGCCGCGAGAGGATGTGAATTCACCACGTTCGCCGCGCGCTGAGCGGCAGACGCGGAACCCCCGGGATTCGCGGCGCGCGGCGTCGCCGTCGCGCAGAACGCTGGTGGGATGGTCACGGCGAGCGGAGCAAGGCGGAGAGAGCCGAGCGATACCGTGATCTGGTGCGTGCCGCCGATCGCGTCGAGATTCGACGACACGTGGCGCAGCGGCAACCGGAGCGCGCTCTGCGCTCCCGGCGCGATCGGCAGCAGCGTCGTCGAGCCTTCGAGGACATTGGTGCCGTCGGTCGCGGTGACCTGAATCGCCGCCGTGGGCGCATCTCCGCGGTTCACGACGACGATGTTGACGAACACGATCGACTGCGAGGGGTCGCAGCGCGCGGCGAGCGCATAGGGCGGGTTCGAGAACGACCCGGAAAGATTGGGGCCGGCGAGCGTCGCCGCCGGTATGCCGGCCAGAAGCAGTGCTGCGAGCGTGCGCCCGAGGATCGTGGTTGGCCGTGCCGTGCCGTTCATCGTAAAAGGGTCGCACGGCGCGCGAGGGGACGTCCAGCGTGGGTCGTACGATTAACTCGCACAACTATGACCAAGAAAAGGGCCTGGGACGCAAATACGCTCTTCGCGATCGGGAGGGACTTCGAACGGCGTCTCGAGTCCCTCGTCGCTCGCGCTTGATGCCGCCGGCACACTCTTTATCGCCAACGACGGCAACAACACGGTAACCTACTACGCGCCGGCCTACAGCGCGTCGCACGTCACAGTGACCACCGGGATCAACCAGCCCCACGCCCTCGCCCTCGACGCTATGGGCACTCTTTTCGTCTTGAACGCGGGGAACCGCACGGTGATGGCCTTGCGCCGCCCTACAAGGGCGTACCAACGCCGATCGTCAGCCTGGAAGGCGCGGAGTTCTCTGGCACCTGCGCCTACGGAAGAGGAGCTCAGACGAAGTAATGCCAGACTCCGCGAAGTCGCTTGCGCGAAAGCGCCTTCTGCCGCTCCAGTCCATCGAGTACCCGACGCACGGCGTGTACGTCGGTCCGGACTTGTTCCGCACCCCCTTCACCGAGATCGGCTCCGCCGCTTTTTGGACGACATCGTAGCATCGGAACTCGAAGGCATCGTCCCTTTTCTTCATGGTGCCTTGATTTCGCCGACTTCGCCCACCGGCCCTGAACTCGCCGTAGAACGCCGGCCACCTCCGGCGTCGCGACGTGGTGAAGAATGCGGATCAAAACTACAGCGATGACGCCTGAACACCGCCCGCATGTTTCGATAAGGCCCTTTCTCTTAAAGGCCCAGCGCTTTAAGCCAGCCCTGTTGCGTTCTCGTTGGTCTCTCCCCCACACGTTCGAGCAGGGCTCTATAGGATGTTTTCAAGCCGTCCCAATCGTCGGGTTCGTATGCAATGATCGACCAGCCCGGTTTGTCGCTCTTCCAAGTGTTGCAAGGCGTACACGCACTCACAAGGTTGTCTGCATCGCGCCAAGCGCCGCCGCGCGAGACGGGGTGAACGTGATCGACGTTCGGGTAGACCCGTTGTGCCGCTGGATGCGTGCGGCCAGCCGGCATCGCGTGGCTTTCCCACGGAAAGTCCTGTAAGCACAGCCTTCCGATCAGTTCTATCACCCCCGCCACCACCAACCGCCGGCCGCAATACTGGCAGCGCCATCGGGCCCGATCAAAAACCTTGACCGCAAGCCGTGTGTCGACGGCGTGCTGTTCGCCTGGGGGCGTCGGTTCTAGGAGAGCCGTCGCATTCGGCACCGGCCGCGGAATCGGGTCCCGCTCTCCCGGCAGCCCGCGAAGAACGGCTCCCGCTTCCACATCCCGGTGCGCCAAGAGAAGATCGACCGCGCGCGCTAGGATAAGGGCGTCCTCTGTGCTCGCCATTTAGGGCGCTTCTTTACGACACGCCGGCGGCGCCTACCATCGCTACTAAGAAAGGCCCGATTTGGTCTTGCAGGGTACGGATGCGAACGTCGAACACCGTGCGCGGTATGAGATAGGGTGATACGCTCGCTGGGCATTAGCGCCGCTCCTTCGTTGTACTGCCGCGCGAAGTTCAGCTCGCCACGTCAACCATGATGTCTTCGCGAGTAGCGCGAACTCGGGACCAATCACGTAAGGACTCGGCGTCCGCGGTTCAAGGCTGACTCCAAGGTGAACCGGTGATGACCTAAACGACGGCGCGGCCGAGGAACCCTACATCTACCGTGACACGAAAGGAACCGAAGGCATGTCGGCAACCGATCGCGCGGCGCGCGAGTGGTTCGGGTACGGATCGTGGAGCGCGCCATACTGGTTTGTCGGAATGGAACCGGGCGGCGAAGGAGATGGTGCATCGCACGATTCGTGGGAGCGCCTCGGTGCTGGCGAGCTGATCGACTGCCGTACGCACCACCTCAACTGCGGCTTTACGCGGTGGCACGGCGGGGTGCGACCGCCCACGCAGCCAACGTGGCGCCGGCTGGTGCAGCTACTGCTCGCGTACAAGGGAGAGGACACTATCCTGGACGCCGTCGCGCGCTACCAGCGGGACCGGTTTGGCGCAGGCGACGACGAGACGGCGGTGATCGAACTGTCGGCTCACCATGCGGTTAACATGGGGATCGACGTTGCGCGGACGCAGTTTCGTGACGACCGGATCGCGCTAATCAGGCGGCGTCTCGATGAGAATGAACCGACGTTCGCGGTATTCTACGGGCGCACGTACCAAACTGAGTATGAGCGAGTCGTCGGTGCGCCGTTCGGAGCTGATGGAACGCTGTGGCGGGGTCGCACGCTGTGCGTCTTGACGCCACACCCGGTTGCGCAATCCGGACCGCGGCCGGCTTATTGGGTATCCCTTGGACATGCGATGCGCGAGGCGGTGGACGCCGGCCCCGGCTCTGCGCTTCCGCCCGTCGTCGATGCGATGAGATCCGCACGGAACCCCGTCGCGCCTCAGCCACGGAGCGGGGTGACGCCGCCAGTCGGCGACGTGGTCTCAGTGCCGATCACGCGAGGCGGTGTAGAGGTAGGGCGCATTCTGCGCGTGGGTCCCGAGCTGCGCGTCGAGAGCCGCGAAGCCGATGGTTCGTACCGGATGCTCGGCCGCTACGAAGACGTCCGGGCTGAAACCACCCTTTCCCGTAAGGTCCGCGAGATCGACGACGTGTTCGACGCCTGGCGCGGCGCTCGCATCGGCGACGGTTCTGAGGTCAAGGTATCCTGGCGAAAGCGCGACTTCGTGCCGGCCTTCCGCGAGCAGCGCGGTGCTATGACGCATGGGTGTTCTGTCGTGGAAGACGACGGCGTCCCCATCGCATACGTCTACAAGGTCGCTCCAACGTCGGCGCTGTGGGTCGAGGCTTAGGGTACCCACCTCAGCGCTGCGACGTTCCGCGTCCGCGGACGCGGCCTATTGACCAGCATTCTTCTCTGGACCAAAGAGCGAGAAGAACGGATTCGTCCTGACCCTGAAGCTGCCATCAAGATATAGGTGGGCACGTGGACTAATGTTCGGCGTGAGTAACCAATCTTTCACGCCGTGGCGCTTAACGAAGGCTGAAAATCCTGGCCACACCCATTCTGTCCCACGAATGGCACTGTGGCCGATCCAGAGGTCCACGGATCCGCCAATTCTATCGTAGAGATCGTCTAGATAGTCCTCATTCGGCCAAGAACCTACGAGTTCTCTACACGCGGTGGGGGTTTTCTTCGCCTGCGCCTGCCATTCTAGCTCGCTAATGAAGGGGCAGAGATTTGTCATTACGAGAATGAAGCTATTCCTCAACTTAGCTGGATCTTCGCTCGACAAACCCGCACGCGCGGTCGCGGAAGGAGACCCATATGCACCCAACGGGCTCCGAGGAAGGAGGTCCGACGGGTTTACCCACGCCATCGGGTTTCGGTTATATGCTGCGATCGCTAATGCAGCCGCCGGTCGCGAACGCGTTGGGCGAGCGACCGATGGATCCGCTGCTCTTTCCCGGTAACGGAAAAGGCCATTCGTACTGCGCTCGCCCCCTTGGGTGTAGTTGATCCCGATGGTACAGACAACCGGCATGCGCCCCGTCTGTCCACTGTGGAAAGAATCGACGGAGGCGAATTGTACAGCGCCAGTTATGCACGTGCGCATTTCTACCGTCCAGCGAAACGCATTCGAGAGGCGCTGGAAGTGAAGGTTTTCTAGGTCCGAGAGTTCGGCTTCGATGTGGGAGACGATGTCCATCAGTAGCATCGTTGGATCTCGCCGTGCATCGACCCGTTAGGGAATTGGACGCCCAGGAAGCGAGGTGGCCCGGCTGTGCCGAACCAGCCGAAGTCCCCGAAAAATGCTCACGCCCAGAGGCGCAGCGAGGGAGGGGGGATTGCTTCCTCGCACCTTTCACGCATGGGTGAAGGGACGATCCTTGAACGGAATGGCCGCGAGCCAAACTGGCCCGAACGGTAGCCTGTGTACTTGCGTGGCCTGCAGGGGCCTCATAGCCGTGCTTATGACGCCTGTATCCTGGACGAACGCCCGAATTCATCGGACGCCTTCTACGAGATTCCGGATTCGCGGCCACTATCGATGACGAGCGTTCTGATACGTGTCGCGCCGCACGGATCATCGCGGTGGATTGGGCGCTTTCTCAGCCGTGAATTGGCTGGAGACCATCGTCGTGGGATCTATGCGACACGCGATCCTCACTGCTTGGCGGTCATGGTTAACGCTTCGGTCGTCTATTGGATCGACGTGCGCAATCCGGCCTCTTGGCGCGCGCCGGATTTTGGCTACGTCGAAGATGCGCTGTTCGACGCGCAACGCGATCAGGCAATCGTTTCGAGTTACAATGTGGTTCGCGCATTCAACTCGGATGGGGCGGTGCTCTGGGAGGTAAACGATGATGGCTTCGACGGCATGCGGTTTAGCACAATTGAGGGAAGCACTCTGCGCGGTACCGGCGACTCAATATGGGCCCCGGAATCGTCTGAGTTTCTCATCGACGTCGCGAATGGTGTCCGCATTCGCTGATTCCCTGCCCGCGAACCCGAGAAATGCGAGCACGAGGCTTTGAGCTCGCGCACATTTGCTACGTCGTTTCGCAGGTCCGGCGGGAAGAATATGGTGGACGAGGCGGATACCGCCTAGTGACGCCAACTGATCGCCGCATGGGAGTTGAATTACCACTCAAAAAACTGTGCGGCGAACGGCGTGCCTCGTACAAACCCGAGGATCGTATGCTCCGCTTTCGTCGGCGCCGCACCTCCAAAGCGAGCACTATCGCCGTGACCTCCGGCGTCGTTTTGTACGCCACGACGACGGACGATGCGCTCCTCATCTCGCATACCGATTTTCCCGGACTGCTTAGATTTTGCTTGGCACGAAACGAAATCGACGAGTTCCGCGCGGAGCAGTCGGTCGAGGATGTTTCAACGTAAACTTCTCGCCCGAGGCGATCCGCGAACTGGTCACCAAGCAGGGCGAGCTCGCTGCCGACGAAGCGGCCGGGGTCGTCGCCGATCTGCTGTTAGAGCGGACCCGCAGAGCAGGGTCCGCTCCGGGTCGGGGCGTGGGTTGGACAGAGGGTTCAGGTCGACACCCTCTCCACGGCCCCAATAACCAAGCGAACAAAGAAAAAGCCCGCCGAAGCGGGCTTTCCGGACGTGGTGGAGGTGAGGAGACTCGAACTCCTGACCCCTTACATGCGAAGCAAGTGCTCTACCAACTGAGCTACACCCCCACGGGCCGTCCGGGATTCTATCAGTCTACGAGTCTCGGTGTCAAAGACCCCTCCGTCATTCGAGCCGCTTTTTGCATGGATGGCTCGAAAGCATAGGCCCGCCGAGCCCATTGGACCCTCCGTCCCGCTGGTCCCTGACGTTCGGCAGAGGGAGCCGTCAGCGTCGTGACGAGAGAGACGGCGGATGTCTTTCGTGCGGGCCGCGGCCGCGGTGCTTGCTCTGGTGGTCGCTTCGGCGTGCTCGTCGGGAGGCGTTCGGACGCCCGGGCCGTTGCGCATCGTCGCGACGACCTCGACGCTTGCCTCGCTCGCCCGCGGCGCGACTGGCGGTGCGGAGGTTCGGTCGCTCGTCCCGGTCGGCGTCTCGCCCGAAGACTACCAGCCGACCCCGGCCGACATCGCTGCGCTGCACGACGCGGACGTCCTCGTAGAGAACGGCGCCGGCCTCGAGCTCTGGCTGGAGGGGACGATCCGCAACGCCGGCAACCCGCGGCTGAAGATCGTCGTCTGCACCGACGGCCTCCCGGTGGTCAACGGAAACCCGCACCTGTGGATGGACCCGGTGTTCGCGCGCGCCTATGTCGACAAGATTCGCGACGCGCTCGTCGACGCCGACGCTCCGCACGCCGACACGTATCGCACCGCGGCGGCGGCGTACGACCGACAGCTCGAAGCGCTCACCGCGCGCACCCGCGCGAAAATCGATCGCATTCCGCCCGCTCGCCGCACCATGATCGTCTTCCACAACGCGTTCGACTACTACGCGCACCGGTTCGGACTGAAAATCGTCGGCGCGATAGAGCCCGTCGCCGGCGCCGAACCCAACCCCCAGCACGTCGCCGATCTCGTGCGCCTCGCTCGCGCCGAGCACGTTCCAGCCGTCTTCGCGGAACACGAGTACAGCGACAAGCTCGCCCGAACGCTCGCCGCCAGCGCCGGCAACCTCACCGTCGCGTTCCTCTACGACGACTCGCTCGGCAGCGCGCCGGGCGTGAACACCTACATCGGAATGATCGACACCGACACCGACGCCATCGAGCTGGCGCTCAAGTGAACTCGAATGCGGTTGAAGTCCGCGATTTACACGTCCGGTATGACCGAGTGGTCGCGCTGGATGGGGTGACTTTCGACTTGCCGCGGGGAACCGCGATGGGCGTCGTCGGGCCGAACGGGTCGGGGAAGTCGACGCTGCTCAAAACCGTCGCGGGACTGATTACTCCCAGCGAAGGAACCGTTCGCGTGCAGGGCGTCGCGCCGCAGAAGCTGCCGCCCGGGACGATCGGTTACGTCCCGCAGATCGAAGACGTCGACTGGACGTTTCCGGTCAGCGTTCGCGATGTCGTCAACATGGGGCGGTATCCGCGTATCGGGCCGTTCCGGCGGTTCTCGGCGCACGACCGGCGCGCGGTCGCCCGCGCGATCGACGCGCTCGATCTGGGGATGCTGGCCGATCGCCACATCAGCGAACTCTCCGGCGGTCAGCAGCAGCGCGTCTTCG
>JAQBPL010000253.1 GCA_028287545.1 Vulcanimicrobiota bacterium
TCATCGCCTCGGCGACGGCGACTTCGAGTCCGTGCTGCTGCGACTGCGACGCGGCGGCATAGACGCCGGAGAAGCCGTCGATGTGGCCGATCTTGATCGTCGCGCCGCCGCCGGCCGCGATCACGTCACGCGGGGGGAGCAGGACCGCCGCGCCGGCGGCGCGTGCTTCGAGCAGGGGGAAGCCGAGAGCCGCCGCGCCGGCGATGCCGAGCGCGCCGGACCGGCGAAGAAACTCTTTGCGATCGACGGGGTTCGCCGCGCGTTGGTCGTCCATGGTGCTCCTTACCAGTGTGAAGCTATTTGACAGGAGGATTCTTCGCAATCCTCGGTCGCCCTACGCGAAAGGCACGGACACCGCACAGAAATGGCGAAGGCGGTTACGGTGGCGGATGAACGGGCCGAGCCCAAGGTCGTGCTCCTGGTGCGTCTGCTCAGCGCGATCGACGAGGGGCGCTTCACCTTCGAGGAGCTGAAGGACCAGATCGGCGAGGAGAAACCGCCCAGCACGCGGACGCTGCGGCGCTACCTCAGCGTCCTCTCCGACGCCGGCTTCCCTTGGTTTTTCGACCGGGGAACCGGGACGTATCGCTTTGCCGAGGGCTACAGCCTGCGCCGGCTCAACCTCTCCCACCGCGAATTGCTCGGCCTCGTTACCCTCAAGCGGCTGGGGTCCTCACTCGGCGGCACCTTCGCCACGGCGATCGAGGAGACGACGCAGAAGCTCCTGCGCTCGAGCGACCGCCGCACCGAAGTCTCGGTCGAATACACGTCGCTGGCGATCCGGTTCGGCGAGATCGCGATGGACGCCGAGGTCGAGCGGGTGTTCGAGCAGCTGCAGGCGGCCGAGCGCGAGCGCCGTCGCGTGCAGTTCGGCTACACCGACAAGAACGCGGCGCGTACCCAGCGGCGCGTCGATCCGTACGGTTTTATCGTGTCGTCCGGCCGCGTGTACCTGGTGGGGTTCGATCACGCGCGCACCGACATGCGGGTGTTCGCCGTCGACAACGTCTCGGATGTCGTCGTGACGCCGCAGACCTTCGAACGCCCGGCAGATTTCAACCTCGAGGCCTACGGTGCCAACTCGGTCAGCGGCGTGCGCCACTCGGGCACGGTCGCAGAGGTGACCGTGCGCTTCTCGCCCGTCGTCGCGAAGGCCGCGGCGGCCCGGACGATCGCGCGCGATCAGCGCGTCGTTCGACGGCCGGACGGCGGCGTGGAGATCACCTATCGCGTCGTCGACCCGCTCGAGATCGTGCGCTTCTCGCTCGGCTGGGGCGCGGAGGCGGAAGTGATCGCACCCGACGACGTGCGGGCCACGGCGGCCGACGTCGCCCGCGCCGTCGCCGCCCGGTACGGCTAGCGGAGCACGGCCGGTACTGTGCGGCGAACGCACGAGAGGCCCCACCGCAGGGTGAGCCGGAACGACAAGCCCTTCGCCTCCGTTCGAGGAGGCGAGCGTCATGATGCGAGGTTTATGCGACTTCTAGGAGCCCTCTTGATCGCCGCCGCGACGTTCGTCGCGGCATCGAACGGCGGTGCCGCCCGCGCTGCCGTGCCGAGCGGCGCACCGATCGACGGCATCCGGTGCGACGCGATGGAAGGATCGGTGCTGCACATCCATCAGCACGTCGCGATCCTCGATCACGGTAAGGCCGTCCCGATTCCGTCCGACGTCGGCCGTCCGCTGGTCGCCGCGTGCCTGTACTGGATCCACACCCACACGCCCGATGGCATCATTCACATCGAATCGCCGACCTTCAAATCGTTCACGCTCGGCGAACTGTTCGACGTCTGGGGTGAGCCGCTGACGCGCGCCGACGTCGCCGGCGCGAAGCCGAAGAAGGGCGAGCGCATCGCCGTCTGGGTCGACGGCCGCCCGTACCCCGGCGATCCGCGCAAGATCGATCTCACCAACCACCTCGACGTGACGATCGAAGTCGGTCGACCGTACGCAAAGCCTGCGCCCTTCACAGCCTGGAACGGAAACTAAAAAAAGAATCACGCGCTGAGTCTTGGTTGCGTGGCGGCTGCTCTCGGCGACACGGCATGCCTGTGCGCGGGGCACGCTCCCGGCGCGCATCCATGCGCTCTGGTCGCTACGTGCTCGCTCGCTCTCGCCATCCTGGCTCCGCTCCCTCGCAAGTACCCCGCGCACAGGCATGCCGCGTCGCCGAGAGCAGCGGCGCGATAGTCTCGGATCGCGCGTGGGGTGGGGGCGATGCATGATTGTGGCGGCCGCGAGCGTGCGGGGATGCGACGAAGCCGCTCGGCGCGGGCCGGGCGGCTTCGGTCTGCACGAGAACTCGATCTGCGCGCGCTCTCGCCGTGAAGCCAGGGCGGCGTCGAACTTCGTGTCGGCGGTGTCAGATCCGTTGGGCTTGCGCCTTCCGTAATCCGCGTCCGCCGGCGAGCTTCTCGCTGCTCGCCCGTCGCTGATGAATCGTTGACGTGCACGTAGCGTAACCGCTGCGCTTTCTCGCGGCAATACCCCGCGCCGCCTTCTCCACAAGAAACTTGCGTTGTCCACGGCGTTCCGCAGCATTGCACGCAATCCACAACGGTGGCCCGCGAAAAAGCGAAGAAGCCGGGTGCGTTTCGGCACCCGGCTTCGATCGGCGAGAATCATTTCGCGAACGCCCTCGCCGGCTTGCGCCGGCCATGACGCCGTCGTCGTTGTTCGGCGTCTTGCACGACGCCGCCCGGCCTGTTCGCCGCGCGACCTCGGCTCCTCGCCTGCGAGCTTCTCGCCGCTCGCGCGCCCCCGCATCACCGTTGACGTGGAAGCATCGTAACGACGCGCTAGCAAAGACGCAAGACGCGCACGCAGCCTCTCCACAAGAAACTTGCGTTGTCCACGGCGTTCCGCAGCAAATCCCGCAATCCACAACCGGACGATCGTGGTGCACCCTTCGACAAGCTCAGGGTGACAGGAGTCCCGCGCACGGTGCCGGTGACGCGCTGCGCAGCAGCCGCGGAACGCGACGAAGCCGCTCCGGTTGCCCGGCGCGGCTTCGATCAGCGCGAGAGTTTGATCTGCGCTCGGACTCGCCGACTTTCATCAGCCAAACCGGCGTCGAACTTCATTTCGGTGTCGTCCTGAGTTCGCTCGGCTTTCACCGCTCGTCTCTCGTCCGACTCCGGCGAGCATCTCGCCGCTCGCCCGTCGCCGTGTTACCGTCAACGTGTCCGCATCATACAAGCGACGCGCAGAACAACGCAAGATCATTCTGCCGCAAAACTGCCCCTATCCACAAGAAACTCGCGTTCTCCACGACGTTCCCCAGCAATTCACGCAATCCACAACCGCACGATCGTGGCTCACCCTTCGACAAGCTCAGGGTGACAGCGAGGGCCCTTCGACAAGCTCAGGGTGACAGTGGTATGCCGACTACCACGAAGTGTTGATCGTCGCACCGCCCCAAACCGTGCCAAGTCGCCACGCCACGATCGTGCCTGGGTGTGCGGCGGGCGATCGTGCTGCGGCGGGGCGTTGCGGAGTCGCGGAGCGCAGGATGCGCGAGAGCGACGGAGCACCGAGCGACCAGAGCGCAGGATGCGCGCCGGGAGCGTCCCCGTCGCAGCGCGATCGCCCGCCGCACACCCCGCCACAAACACAAAAACCGAGCTGACGCGACAAAGCCGCCCAAGTTTCCCTGTGCGGCTTTGGTCAGCACGAGAATCGATCTGCGCGCGTCCTCGCTGACTTGCGTCAGCCATTACGGCGTCGGACTTCGTTTGGTGCTTTCACTCTGCGTCGTACGACTTGCGCCGTTCGTCGTTCGTTCAGTACCGCCGAGCTTCTCGTTGCTCGCCGTCGTCGTATTACCGTCGACGTGTTCTTATCATAGTGCGACCAATGTCGTCGCGCAAGTCCCTTGCAGATCGCTCGGTCGCTTGTCCACAAGAACTTTTCGTTATCCACCGCGATTCGCCGGTATCCTCCGCTTTCGCGAGCGGTTCTCAGCCGCCGAGATAGGCGGCGACGACGTCGCGATGCGTCGCGAGCTCGGCGCCGGTGCCGGAGAGAACGACGCGTCCGCGTTCCATGACGTACGCGGTATCGGCGAGCGCGAGCGCGCGCCGGGCGTTCTGCTCGACGAGCAAGATTGGCGTGCCGCGCGCGCGCTCGTCGGCGACGATCGCGAAGATTTCGTCGACCAGTTTCGGCGCGAGGCCCATCGACGGCTCGTCGAGCAGCAGTGCGCGCGGATCGATCGCCAGGGCGCGCGCGATCGCGAGCATCTGCTGTTCTCCGCCGGAGAGGGAACCGGCCGGCACGTTGCGCCGCGTCCGCAAGATCGGAAAGCGGTCGAAGAGTCCGGCGATCCGCGCGTAGCCGGCAGCGCCGCGCACGGCGGCGGCGACTTGCAGATTCTCCTCGACGCTCATCGACGGGAGCATGCGGCGCCCTTCCGGCACCAGGACCAGTCCGCGCTTCACCAACGCGTGCGAGGGCATCCGGGTGACGTCGCGGCCGTCGAAGTGCACCGTGCCGCCGCGGGTCGGGATGGCGCCGGCCAGCGCCATCAGCAGCGTGGTCTTGCCGGCGCCGTTGGCGCCGACGATCGCGCAGAGCGTCCCCTCGGCGAGCGCGATCGAGACGTCGTGCAGGATCTCGATGTTGCCGTACCCGGCGCGCAGGGCGGAGACCGCGAGGATCGGCGTCACGAGAGCGTCTCCGCGCCGGTGCCGAGATAGGCTTCGACGACGACCGGATCGCGGCCGACTTCAGCCGGCGTGCCGCGCGCGATCACCTCGCCGAAATTGAGCACGACGACGTCGTCGCAGGCGGCCCGCACGAGGGTCATGTCGTGCTCGATCAGCAGCACGCCGATCCCCTCGGCGGCGATCGCGCGGATCGTTTCGACGAGGCGTCCGGTTTCGGAGGGGTTCATCCCCGCGGCGGGTTCGTCGAGCATGATGACGCGCGGGGAAGCCGCCAGCGCCCGGCCGATCTCGAGCCGCCGCTGGTCGCCGTACGGAAGGGAGCTGGCCGCCGCGGCGAGGTCGGCACCGGCGATCCCCGCGCGTTGCAAGAGACGCAGCAGTTCGGCCGTGGTCGGCCGGCCCGGGCGTGCGTACGCGCCGGCAGCCAGGTTCCCGCGCACGTCCAGGGCGCCGAAGAGCCGGATGTTCTGGTAGGTCCGCGCGATGCCGGCGCGCGCGATGCGGTGCGGCGGCAGGCCGTCGACGCGCGCGCCGTCCAGCGTGATGCTCCCGCTCGCGAGCGGGGCGAGGCCGGTGGTCGCATTGACGAGCGTGGTCTTCCCCGCGCCGTTGGGGCCGATCAGACCCAGCACGCGGCTGGGTTCGATCGTCAGCGAGACGCCGCGCAACGCGTCGACCCCGCCGTAGCGGACGCCGACGCCCTCGAGCGAGAGGCTCATCGCGCCGCGCTCATCAGCGGACGCGGATCGCGCCGCGCCGCCACAGCGACGAGAGGCCGCCCGGAGCGAACAGGATGACGAGCAGCAGGATCACGCCGTTCGTGACCTCGCGCCAGTCGGAGAGGAAGCGAATCGCTTCGGGCAAGATCGAGAGGAGCGCCGCGCCGATGACCGCGCCGAGCGGGCTGGTCACGCCGCCGATCACGCACCACACCAGGATCTGTTCCATCCGCGGAAAGCCGAAGTCGGTCGGGGTGAGGAAGAAGGAGGCGTGCGCGTACAGCGCGCCGCCGAGCCCCGCGATCGCGCCGCCTAGCGCAAGCGAGAGCAGGCGCACCATGCCGACGTCGACGCCGACGCCGCGCGCCGCGTGCTCGTCCTCGCGCACCAGCGTCACCGCCAGGGCGAACTTCGTGCGCGAGAGCGCGAACAGCACCAGAGCTACGATGGCGAGCGACCCGTAGATGACGGGCGTCGTCGCGTCGTTGGGTATGCCGCTGAGACCCTCGGCGCCGCCCGTGATGCGCAGGTTGTTGGCGAACACGCGGACGATCTCGCCGAAGCCGATCGTCGCGATTGCCAGAAAGACGCCGCGCAGCCGGCGCACGGGCAGCGCCAACAGCGCCGCGACGACGGTCGAGACGAGCATCGCCGCGAGGATCGTGGCGATCAGCGGCCAGTGCGCCTGCATCGCGAGAATCGCGGAGACGTACGCCGCGATCCCCATGAACGCGGCCTGCGCCAGCGCCAGTTGTCCGGCTTGGAGCGAGACCGAGAGCGAGAGGGCCAGCAGCGCGTTCACGCCGATCTGATCGATCAGCCGCGAGTGTTTGGCGTAGAAGTCGATCAGCGCGCTCGGCACGGTCAGGCCTGGCGCAGCGCGCGTTTGCCGAACAGGCCGGTCGGCCGCGCGACGAGCAGCACGAACATCACGCCGAACACGAGCGCGTCGCGCCACGGCGAGAGGCCGTACGCGACCGCGAATGTCTCGACGGCGCCCAAGATGAAGCCGCCGATGACGGCGCCGGTGATACTGCCCATCCCGCCCAAGATGATCACGGCCAGACCTTTGAGCTCGATGGGCCCGCCCATGTCGAGCGTGACGCTGTTGTACTCGAGACCGGTGAGGATGCCGGCCGCGCCGCCGAGCGACGACGCGATGAAGAACGTCGCGGCGATCGTTTTCTCGAGGTCGACGCCGAGCAGCGCGGCGG
>JAQBPL010000221.1 GCA_028287545.1 Vulcanimicrobiota bacterium
ATGATCAATATGTTCGATACCGGGAGCGGCAGCGGGAGTGTTCGCGAGCCGCTTGCGGCTCGGATGCGGCCTCGGGATCTTGATGAATTTGTTGGGCAACAGCAGATCGTTGGGCCGGGGCGCGCGCTGCGGCGGGCGATCGAGTCGGATCAGGCGCCGTCGATGATTCTGTGGGGGCCGCCGGGGACGGGGAAGACGACGCTCGCGCGGATCATCGCGCAGCAGACCGGCGCGCATTTCGCCGGACTCTCCGCGGTGAGCGCCGGCGTCGCCGATCTGCGGCGGGTCGTCGCCGACGCGCAGAAGCTGCGCGCCGCCGGTCGGCGCACCGTGCTGTTCATCGACGAGATCCACCGCTTCAACAAAGCGCAGCAGGACGCGGTGCTGCCGTACGTCGAGGACGGCACCGTCACGCTGATCGGCGCGACGACGGAGAACCCGTCGTTCGAAGTGAATTCGGCGCTGCTCTCGCGCTCGCGCGTCTTCGTTCTCAAAGCGCTCGAAGACGATGACGTGCGCACGCTGATCGAGCGCGCGCTGCACGACGAGGAGCGCGGCCTCGGCGCCGAGCACGCCACGATCACGCCGGATGCCCTCGACGCGCTGGTGAACCTCGCGAACGGCGATGCGCGCGTCGCGCTCGGAACGCTCGAGTTCGCGGCGTCCGCCGCACCGAAGGGTGCCGCCGGCGAGCCGGTCGTCGACGTGCAGACGATCGCCGACGCGCTGCAGCGGCGCGCGGGCGGCTACGACAAAGCCGGCGACGCGCACTACGATACGATCAGCGCGTTCATCAAGACGATCCGCGGCAGCGATCCCGACGCGGCGCTGTACTGGCTCGCGCGCATGATCGACGCCGGCGAAGATCCGCTGTTCATCGTGCGCCGGCTGGTGATCCTCGCCAGCGAAGACGTCGGGCTCGCCGACCGCAACGCGCTGCAGGTGGCGATCGCCGCGCAGCAAGCGGTGCATTTCGTCGGCATGCCGGAAGGGTTCTATCCGCTCGCGCACGCGACGCTGTACCTCGCGACGGCGCCGAAGTCGAATAGCGTCGGCCGCGCGTACTCGGCGGCGCTCGCCGACGTGCAGGAGACGCGCAATGAACCGCCGCCGCTGCACCTGCGCAACGCGCCGACGAAGCTGATGAAGAACCTCGGCTACGGCGAAGGCTACCGCTACGCGCACACCGACTACGCCGGCATGGATGCCGAAGACGGCCTCCCGCCCGCTGTCGCGCTGCAATCGAACCTGCCGGACGCGCTCGGCGACCGCGCCTACTTCGACCCCGGCAAACAGGGCGACGAGGCGAAACTCCGCGCCTGGATCGCCAAACGCCGCGGCAGTGCGAGCCGCGCGGAGAGCGATCTTTTCGGTGACGACGGCCTATAGGCCACCAAACGCATCCATTCCAGGCCGTCGCGTTCTCTAGGCTCACGATGGAGCGCATCTATCTCGACCATGCGGCGACGACTCCGGCGCGACCGGAAGTCGTCGCGGCGATGGTTCCGCTGCTCGGCGGCGGTTTCAACCCGAGTTCGCTCCATGCGGAAGGCCGTACCGCGCGCGCCGCGCTCGACGACGCGCGGGCGAGCGTGGCGCGGGTCCTCGGCGCGCTTCCGCGCGAGATCGTCTTCACCGGCGGCGGTTCCGAGGCGGACGTCCTGGCGATCGTCGGCGCCGCCCGGGCTCGCCGCGAGCGCGGCCGCCACGTCGTCACGGTGCTCACCGAGCATCATGCGGTCCTCCATGCCTTCGACGTTCTCGAACGCGACGGGTGGCTGGTTACCCGGCTGCCGGTCGGAGCGAACGGCCTGGTCGATCCGGATGCCTTCGCCGCCGCGCTGACTCCGCAGACGACGCTCGCCAGCGTGATGCTCGCCAACAACGAGATCGGCGTCATCCAGCCGATCGCTCGGTTGGCGGCGCTCGCGCGCGAACGCGGGGTGCTTTTCCACACCGATGCGGTCCAGGCCGCCGCCTGGCTTTCGCTCGACGTGCAGGCGCTGGGCGTCGACCTCCTCTCGCTCTCCGGCCACAAGTTCTCGGGGCCCAAGGGCGTCGGCGCCCTGTACGTGCGCGGGGGGACGCCGCTCGAACCCATGATCGTCGGCGGCGGCCAGGAGCACGGCCTGCGGGCCGGGACCGAAAACGTTGCGGGGATCGTCGGCTTCGCCGTCGCGCTGCGGCTGGCCGAGGCCGAACGGGCCGAGCAGGCGCCCCGCGTCGCGGCCCTGCGCGACCGCCTCGAGGCAGCGATCGTCGCGAGCGTCCCCGAGGTCACGATCAACGGCGCCGGCGCCCCACGCCTGCCCTCGCACCTCTCGGCCGCCTTCGCCGACCTCCCCTCGGACGCGCTCCTGATCCGGCTCGACCTCGAGGGGATCGCCGCCTCGGCCGGGAGCGCTTGCGCGGCGGGGTCGCTCGAGCCGAGCCACGTTGCGGCGGCGCTGGCGCTCGACGACCGCCATCGGCTCGGGGTCGTCCGCTTTTCCCTGGGGAGGGAGACGACCGGCCGCGAAATCGACTCACTGATCGCCCGCTTGCCTGCTGTGATAGCGAGCGTGCGTACCCCCGCTCATGTGTGAGGTTTTCGAAATGTGGGAAAGGGCCGAGCGTGGCTCTAGCGAGCGCACGGAGGATCGGTTTTGACGGCTATTGACGGCGCGTTCATACGAGATGTCTTGTTCGGCG
>JAQBPL010000224.1 GCA_028287545.1 Vulcanimicrobiota bacterium
TCGCCGGCGACGCCGGCCCGCGCACGGCGCACCGCGTCCGCCGGGAGCGCCGCCGCAAGCGCGACAATCCCGCCGAGGGTGCGCGGATACGACGTCGGATCGACCCGGGCGCCGGCACGCGCGATCACGGTCGACCCGGCGGCTCCTCGCCGTTCGATCCGCACCTCGGCGCAGCCCCGACCCCGCTCGACGTCCTCGAAAGCCGGCGGGTCGCCGGGCAGCACGACCTCCCAACAACCCCAGCGGGCGCGCGAGAGGGCCTCGATCTGGTCGGACTGCGCGAACAGCAGCACGGCGTCGAGCGCGCCGGAATGCGCCGGCTCCATCAGCGCGGGCGAGTCCCACGGCACGAGGGCGAACGCCGCCGCACCGCCACGCGCCAGGCGGGCGGCCGGCGGGGCCAAAGCGAGAGGACGTTGGTCCCCCCGTGGCGCGAACCGGGCGGCGATCACCACCCCCGCGGCGCGCAGTTCCGTAAGGGCGTCGCGCTGCCAAACCTGCAGCACGTCGCTCGCAACGACCCCGATGCGGACCGCTTCGCTCGCCATGTCACCGCCACCATAGACGAACCGCGCCGCGCCTGCATCGGCCCGTGGCCCTCCGCTTCGGGACCATTCGCGGGGTCACGGCTCGCCCTCGCCGCGCGGGGCGAACGCGAACACGTCGCCGGAATTGGTGACGGCATAGACGCCGCTAGGGACGACGACCGGCGATGCGTAGGCCAGATCGCCCAATTCGGCCGACCACAACTGCTTGCCCGTCGCCGCGTCGAACCCGACGAGTCGCCGGTCGAGCGCGATGAATCCGACTCCCGGGACGAACGCCGCGTAACCGAAAACCGGGTAGGCGCTGGCGAGCTGGTAGCGGGGGTGGCCGTTCGCGTCGAACGCGGTCATGACGCTGCTGGCGGAGTCGCCGGCCGAGTCGGGATCGCGCTTGGGGCCGCTGCTGATCAGCAGCACGGTGCCGTCGCCGGTGGGCGTGCCGATGCTGCCGCCGTTACGCGCGAACGGGTTGAGGTCGTGCCGCTCGAGGATGCGGCCGTCGCCGCGATCCAACGTGTAGAAATAGCCGCTCTTCCCCGCGACGTACGCGCGGTCGCCCACGATCGCGACCCCGCCGCCGACGTCGCTGTCCTCGATGCCGGGGACCCGCGCCGACGTTCGCCACACCATGCTCAGCGACGGCGTCAGCGCGACGATCGAGTCGCCGGCTCCGGATGTCGCCTCGTCGCACGCGTTGCCCGTTCCGACGTAGATCGTGCGGCCGTCGGTGCTCAGCGGACCCCAGATACCGGCACCGTTATTCGCTCGCGCCGTGCTGCGCCATACGTGCGGGAGCAGCGCCCCTGTCCGCTGATCGAGGGCGACGATGCGACCGTCGAAACATCCGCTGAACGAATCGCCGCCCGCGAGACCTTCGTAGATAACGCCGTCGACAACGACAGGTTCGGAGCGGACGAGGCCGGGCAACGGCGTGCGCCAGCGGATCGTTCCGGTCGCGGCGTCGAGCGCGAGGAACGCCGCGCCATGCGGCTTCTCTCCCGACCCTCCGAACTCGCCGTACACGCCGACGAGCAGCGCGCCGTCCACCAGCGCCGGAGTCATTCGCACCGAATTGCCGATCGCGCGCTGCCACCGCACCTCACCGCTCGCGGCGTCCAGCGCGAAGACCGTGCCCTCGTCGGTAGCGATGTAGACGCTGCCGCCCGCCACGAGCGGGCTTGCGATCACGCGCTGATTCAGCACGCGCATCCAGCGCCGTTTGAGTGCCGCGACCGAAGACCGCGTGATCCCGGTCGACCGGCGTTGGAAGCCCGACCGGAGATCGTCGTGGGCGAACGTCGTCCAGTCGTCGTCGCGCGCACGTTCGCGCGCGATGCTCTGGGTACGTTCGTCGTTCGCATTCGTGAAGTGCGCCACCAACAGCATCTTGGTGCGGCCTAGCGCCGACCAGACGGAGGTGCGGTCGGGCCTCGTCCACCAGTGCGCGGCAATGCTGGTGGGGAGCGCCAACATCAAGATGACGAGGCCCGCGATCAATCGCGTACGTGGAAACACCGGCTTATTCTACGTGCCCCCCGCCGCACGCTCGGCGAGGCCAGCAGACCTTCGCTGTGGCCCGAATGTCTGCGCGCTCGGGCCCCTTGGCCGCCAAGCGATCAGGGGCGCCGGCGACGGCGGCCGAAGAGGTAGAGTCCCGCCGCGACGGCGATCGCGAGACCGAACGGCGCCCCGACCTCGATCGCGCGTCGATGTTCGAACACCCGCCTCTCGACCACGACGCCGCGATCACCGTGCTCGACCGTCGTCTGTTTCGTCGTCGCCGACGCGTTTCCGGCCGCGCCGCGTCCGAACGCGTACACGTTTCCCGACAGGTCGACGGCGTAGACGCCGCTCGATACGATCGCCGGAACGGCATAGAACGCGTCGGCCGTCTCGTACGTCCAGAGCGTCGCGCCTGACTGCGCATCGAACGCCACGATCGTTTTGTCGATACCGGCGAAACCGACGCCGGGCACGAACGACGCGCCGAGCCCCGGCGTCGATACGGTGTGCTGGTCGATCGCGTATCGCTCGCGGCCGGCACCGTCGAACGCGACGAGTTTCGTGTGCTGCGGCGGCTGCGACGAGCTGTCGCCCGAATTGACGACGAGGACCGTCCCGTCGCCGGCCGGCGTTGCGAAACCGCCTCCGCCCGGGCTATCCGCATGCACGTCGGCCGTCCACTTCGTACTGCCGGTTTGCCGGTCGAGCGCGTACAGCAGTCCGCTCTTTCCTTCGACGTACACCAGCTCGCCGCGGATCATCGCGCCGCCGCCGACGTCTTCGTCTTCACCGTTCGGCGATCGCGCGGGAGTCGCCCAGCGTGTTTTCAGCTCCGGGCTGATCGCGACGACCGCGTCTTGCGCGCCCGTGCCGTCGCAGGTGTTGCCGGTGCCGAAAAAGATGGTCGCGCCGTCAAAACTGAGCGGTGCCCAGATCCCGCCGCCGTTCCGTGGTTTCGTCGAGGTGTACCAAACGCCCGCGAGTCGTTTCCCCGTGCGCTCGTCGAGGGTGACGATCCGTCCGCTCTCGCAGCCGGACTCGGCGTCACCGCCGGCGATCCCCTCGTAGATCACGCCGGCCACGACCACCGGTTCGCTGCGCACGACGCCCGGCAACGGCGTCTTCCACAACACGCGCCCGCTCGCCGGATCGAGGGCCTGCAGCGATGCACCCGATGCCCGCCTCGTCGGCGTCCCGTACATCCCGTAGACCCCGATCAGGAGGCGGTCATGGGCGAGCACCGGAGTCATGCGCACGCTATTGCCGACGTTGCGCCGCCAGCGTACGTGCCCGTCGCCAGTCCGCAGCGCGTAGACGTTGCCGCGCTCGGTGGCGACGAACGCCGTCCCGCCGGAGACGATCGGACTCGACGTCACCGTTTCGCGCAATGCGACGCTCCACTGGAGCCGCAGCGTGCCGACCGTCGAGCGGCTGATCCCCGTCGGCGAGGGTTGGAAGCCCGTGCGCCGATCGTCGTGCGCGTACGTGACCCAGTCGTCGCTCGCGAGGGACGGGTACGGCGCAAAGGCCGCGCAGATCCCCACGAAGACGATCGCGATCTTTACGACCGCAGTCGGCGCGGTGCGCCGTGGCAACGAGCGCACGCTTCGGCGTTTAGGCGCGCGCGGCGGGGCGGAGGACGTACCGCCGCGCTCTCGGCGAATGGTCCGGGCGCACGATGCCGTCGATCGCTCCAAGCAGCGCGACGACGCCCGGCACCGAACGCCGCTCGCCGTAAGCGCGCACGATCACAAGCGCGCGGTCAGCCGTCGCACCGCGTTCTTCGCGTTGCCGCACGTAGCGGCGCAAGAGACGCTTGCTGGAATGTCCCCGCATGGTGGACCGAGTATACGAAGCGGGCCAGCGGGACGAACGGGCTGGATGTCCCCTCACTTCGGGACAATCGTCCGCCGCGCGGCGTGCCCTCCGTAACCCTATGATACGAACGTGGCGCAGCGAACGTGGGCTTTTTGCATGGCGGCGATCGTGCTCGTCGCCATCGCGGTACGCGCGGCGACGCTCGGGCTGCGCCACGACGCGGCGATCGACATGGACGGCAGCGAGTACGTTCGCGTCGCCCAAAACATCCTGGACGGACATGGCGCGATCGGGATGCGCGGCTTCCCGATGGTGATCTTTCCGCCGCTGTACTCCTGGACGATCGCTCTGCTCGTACGAGTCGGCTTCGCGCCTGAGAACGCGGCGCTGACGATCGCGTTCCTCGGCGGCCTTGCGTTCGTGCTCGCGGTCGCGGCGCTGGTCGCAAGAGTCTACGATCGTCGGACGGCCCTCGCCGCAGCGCTCGTCGCCGCGGTGCTGCCGATCTGCGTCGAGACGTCGACGACCGCTCTCACCGAAGCACCATTCGCCGCGTTCGCGACCGTCGGCCTGTGGTCGCTCGTGCAGGTGATCCGCTCGTGGTCGTGGCGCGCCGCCGCCGCGTGCGGCGCGGCATTCGGCGCCGCCTACCTGCTCCGCCCGGAAGGCGCATTGTTCGCGTTGGCGGCGTTCGCGATCGCGACGACCTTCGCGCTCGTCGCGCGACGGGGAATCGTCCCGATCGCCGCGCTCGGCGCATCCGCGCTGCTTCTCGCGCTTCCGTCGTTTGTCGCGACGGAGCTGCTCGTCGGACACGTCGTGCTCGAAGGAAAGTCTGCGATCAACTTTCGCCTCGCCGACGGCATGCGCAACGGCGCTTCGTACCTCGCGATCGCCGACGCCGTGGACGCATCGGGCCGCCCGATCGGACCCGAGATCGATCCACGCTTCTACGCGCCGGATCAGCGCGCGCCGCAGTTCGACCTCCCTCATCGCTTGATGCTCGCGGCGCTCGCCGAGCGAGCGCACCTGCGCGACGTCCCCGCGCTGTTCGTGGGCAGTGCATACGGTTCGGGCCTGCTGATCCTGCTCGGCGTGCTCGGTCTCTTCGGAACGGCTTTGACGCGCCGCCGCATGCACGACGAAGCGATCCTCCTCGCGTACGTCGCCGTCGGGTTCGTCGCGCTCGCCAGCGTGTGGCAGATGTGGCCCCGCTACGGGATGCTGCTCCTGCCGGTCGTGCTGGTCTGGTCCGCCGGCGGCATCGCGCACCTGCGACGCTGGAGCGTCGGTTCACGCCTTCCCGACGCCGGCGTCGCCGCGCTCGGATTGCTCGTCGCGGTGTGCGTCGCCCGCGACGTTTCGAGCGCCCGATCCGCCGAAGCCGGGATCGAGCGCACGACCGGCGCCTGGATCGCCGCGCATCCCGCACCGGGACCGGTCGTCGACGTCAGCACGGGCACCGCGTTCTACGCAGGCGCGACGTGGTCGCCGCTGCCGTACGGCGACGAGTCGGCGAGTGCGCAGTATCTCCGCGCGCTCGCCCCGTCCTACGTCGTGCTCGACTCGTCCCGCGCGTTCCAGTACCCGCCGCTCCAACGCTGGTTCGAGCACGGCCTCCCGCCGCCGCTCGCGACGCGCGCCTTCGTCGTCGCCGACGACCGCGGCCGCCGGCTTACCGTCTATCGCTTCGCGCCGCGGCCGGCGGGCAGCGTCACCTCGTCTACGGCGGCGCCGGATACACGGCGACACCGTCAGCGAGCCGATACGGATAGATCGTCACGAGCCGCGAGCCCTGGATCTGGTTGACGACCATCGGCTTGAACACGTTGAGGCCGCGCGTGTCGAACTTGAGCAGGCCGAAGAACGTCACGACGTCGAGCCGCGCCAGCGCGTCGCGCACGGCCTCGTGATCGGTCGTTCCCGCGCGCTGCAGCGCGTATTGGAACGCGAGTGCCGCCGCCGTCGCCTCGGCGTTGTGATAGTCAGGCGCATGACCGACCTCCCGGGTGAACGCCTGCGCGTACTCGCGCGCGGCGTGGTAGAATCCCGCCTCGCCCTTGTACGTCACCGCCGGTGACCACTGCGCGCTGCCGAGGACCGCTTCGGCGTCGTTTCCGAGCGTCGCGCGAAACTCCGGCGTGTCGGGCCCGACCGAGTAGCCGTAGATCTTCGCGCCCACTCGCTGATCGCGCAGCGCACGGTGCAGCTGGAGCGCATCCTGCAGGTGGCCGGCGTTGAGCACGATGTCGGGGTTGGCGGCTTTGATCGCTGCGGCAGCGGCGCCGATCGAGGCCGGCTCGTCGGTATACCGGTCCGCGTACACCACGCGGATGCCGTGATCGTTCGCCGACTGCACGGCGCCCTGCTGAACCTCGAGCGAGAACGCGTCGCCCGCGGCGCTGATCGCGACGCTGCGCGGCTTCGGATTGCGCCGCACCGCGTACTCGATGATGCCGACGAGATATTTCCGCGCCGGCGACAGCACGCCGAACGTGTACCGGTACCCTTGATTGAAGATGCGCTCCGCCGCGCCGCCGCTGTCCGTCATCGGCATCCGATGCTTCTCCGCGACGGCGGCGGCGGCGAACGTCGGACCCGACGCATACGGTCCCAACAGGAAGTCGACGTGTTGATCCGCGATCAGCGTCTCGAGGGCGCGCGCCGTGTTCGCCGGAACCGACTCGTCGTCGGCGTAGCGAATATCGACCCCGTACGTCGTGCCTCCGACGTGCAGGCCGCCATGCGCGTTCACGTAGCGCTGCCAGAAGTCGTATCCTTCGCGCGTGAGCTTCCCTTCGGCGGCGAGCGCACCGGTGAGCGACACCGCGCATCCGAACACGATCCTCGCTTGCGGCGCCGCGGCCGCAGGACCCATTGCGGCGATCAGCGTGCACGCCAGCGCGGTCGAGGCGAAGCGGCGCCGTGTCGTCATCTACAATCCCCGCTTGCCGACGAACCCGGCGCGCGCAACGACCGTTTGGGCTTCGTCGGAACGCGCGTACGAGATGAGCTTCTCAGCTTCGTCGGATGGTGTCGGCAGATCCGATCCGACGAGTACGTCGAACGACAACGGATAGCGGCGGTCCGCAATGGAGAGCGTGCTGGGCGGAGCCGCCGGCCCGAGCGCGACGACCTTCGCGGGCGCGGCGCCGCTGAACGTCACCAGGCCGATCAGACGCCGGCCGCTGGCCGACGCGACGCGGCGCACGATGGCGGCGCTCGATGCTTCGCGGCGGACAGCCCCCGCGATCGTCAGGCCGCGGAACATCGACGCACGCAGGACGTGAACCTCGTCGGAGAGGTCGTCCGGCAAAAGCGCGGCGATCGCTCCCGGAGGCTCGCCGAGCTGCGACCAGTCGGTGATCGTGCCGGCGAAGATGCCGCGCAGCTGCCCGGTGCTCAAACGGGTGAGCCGGTTCTGCGGATGCACCACGGCCACGACGGCGTCGTGCGCGAGCACTCCGGCGGCGGTCCCCTTCAGCGCGCTCCAAAAGCGCACGTCGCAGTGCGTCAGGACGGGCGGGTCGATGCGATACGGCGCCCTCGCGCCGCTCTTGGCGGCGTACGCGCCCACGAGGCTCGTCGCGAGCGCGTCGCTGCCGCTCGAGCCGCAGACGCGCGTCGCTACGGCGGACGTGCTGGACGAGAAGGGACGCGCGATGACCATAGCCGCGGCCAGGACCAGCGCGACGGCGATCGCGCCGGCGATGACGGCGAGCTTGCGTCCGTCGGCGCCCGGCGTAGGCGGGGCGATCAATTGCTGCAGGCGGTTTTGGAATGCTTCGTAGGCGCCCGGCGCAAGGGCTTCGCGGGCGGACAGCGTGACCGGCGTGAGCCGCTCGCCGCATTCAGGACAATATTCTCCCGGGCCGGGATAGCGCTCGATGTTCTCGCCGGTCTGTCCCTTCGAGCAGCCCTCGTTCCGGCAGGTGCCGAGCTCGATCACGCCATCCATCTCACCTCGAGATGCGGCGCGCTTCATCCGCGGCGCGCCGTTCGGCGACGCGCCGAGCGGCCTCACTGTTGAATCCTGTTTCCGTTTCGAGCTCGCGCAGCAGGTCGATCGCTTCGAGTGACGGCGTCTCACCGCCGAAAGGCGGAATGTGCGCTTTCGCGGCGTGCGCTTCGCTCTCGAGCCGCTCGCGCACCGCCCGCCGTTCGCGGAGCAGCCCCTCGGCTGCGGCCGCTTCGTCGAGCGCGACGCGCTCGGCGCGTTCTGCGCGTTCCCGCTGCTCGGCGCATCGGCCGAGCGCCTTCCCGCACGCCTCGGCACGTTCGGAAGCGTCGCGTTCGGCCGCTTCCGCGGACGCCACGGCAGCGCTCAATTGGCGGAGCTGCGCGTATTCGCTCGCAACGCGCGCCTGCTGCGCTTCGGCGCTCAACCGTTCCTCGAGCAATCGAGCGCGCTCAAGGAGCCGTTCGGCGGCGATGCGCTGTTCGGCCGCGCGTTTCTGCGCTTCACTAAGAGCGACAACCGCTTGCGCTGGATCGACAACGTGCATCGTGGGGCCCTTCCGTACGCCGCGGTACGGATGTGTTGCGCCGGGCGGGAAATGCGAGGCGCTCCATTGCGCCCACTGTACGTTGAATCCGCCGGAGAACGATACGGACCATACGATGAAGGACGTGGGTCTGGCGCCCTAGAGTCGGCGGGACCCATGCTCTGCAGTCTTTCCCCCTGGAGAAAGCCGCCGGTCGTCAACGTTGAAGAGGAACGATGTACGTCTTCCTCAATAAAAGGAAGTTCTCCGCGATGAGGGCTCATTGACCACCGCTTCCCGGCCGCATCACGTTTCCTGGAATCTGCGCGGCGTTTCATTGATGGCGTTCGCGCACGGCGCGAGCGACCTGTACTCGGGCATCCTGCCGTTCGTCATCTTCTACGACGTCACACGCGCCGGTCTCCCGGCTTGGTGTCAGGGCGTCCTAGCCTTCATCTGGTATCTGACCAGTTCGATCGCCCAGCCGGTCGTCGGCGCACACAGCGACCGGCACGGCCGCTGGTGGTACTTGCCCGTGTCGGTCGCGCTGACGGCGATCGCGATCTCGTTCGCTGCGGCTGCGACGTCGATCGGCGTGCTCGCTGCCTGCGTCGTCGCCGGCGGAATCGGCTCCGCGGTGATGCACCCGGAAGCGGGCCGCTACTCGAGCCTCCTCGGCGGGTCCCGTCGCGCGTCGGCGATCTCGATCTTCCAGATCGGCGGACAAGTCGGCTACGGACTCGGTCCGCTCGTGGCCGCGGCGCTGCTCGCGAGCGGTGGTCTCGCGTCGGTCGCGGCGATGGCCGTCCCCGGACTCGTCGCGGCGGTGGCCGTCGGCGTCGTTCTCCCGCACTTCGCCCGATCGGCCGACGCTGCGGCACCACGCCGCCCGGGCGGGGACGCCGGACCCGCTCCGCGCGTCGATCGCGTCGCGATCGGACTCCTCGTCGCGAGCACCTCGCTGCGCTATCTGACCGGCGCGTCGTTCGCCTACTATCTGCCGAACCTGCTGGTCGCGCGCGGGCTCTCGCTGACGGCGACCGGCGCGGTCGTCACGGCGTTTCTCATCGCGGCGGCAATCGGACTCTATGCCGGCGGCGCGACCGCCGACCGTTTCGGCGCGGCCCGCGTCGCGACGGCGGGCCTGGTGCTCGCGGTCCCGCCGCTCCTGCTCGCGCTCGGCACGCACGGCACACTCACCGTCGCCGCACTTCTGCTCGGCAGCGTGCTGCTCTCGGTGCAGAACGCACCCGGCGTCGCGCTCGCGCAGGCGCTGCTGCCGCGCAACCTCGGCACCGCGCTCGGCCTGATGAACGGGGTCGCGTTCGGCATCGGCTCGGCCGGCGTCGCCCTGATCGGTGTGATCGTCACGCGCTACGGCGCCGACGCCGGCCTCGTCGTCGTGTCGTTCGCTCCGCTGCTCGCCGCCGCAGCCTACGTGATCGTCGCACGCCGTCACTGAGCGTCACTTCACAGTCCGAATTCCGCGGTGAGGGCTCTCGCTTGGGTCGATCCGTAGGTCGACCCGCGAGGAGGCAGGACCCACCCCCTCGGAGGTGAAGGCTCGCCGACCTCTCGTGTCATCCGAAGGAGAGCTGCCGGTGGAAGACATCGCGCGCCTCAGGAACGTTGCCGTCGTCGGGCCCCATCACGCGGGCAAGACGACGCTCGTCGAAGCCTTGCTCGCACACTGCGGGGCCATCCCGCGAAGGGGGTCGGTCCGGGACGGGACCACGACCACGGACTGCGAGCCCGAAGCGATCGACCATCTCCAATCCGTCTGCGTCGGCTTCGCGCACACCACGTGCGGCGACGTCGACCTCAACCTCGTCGACACCCCGGGCTTCGTCGACTTCTTCGAGGAGACGAAAACCGTCCTGACCGCGGTCGACGCCGCGGTGATCGTGATCGACGCCGAACCCGGCCGCGTCGCCCAGACGGCCGGCATCGTAGAATACGTCGAGATGCGCAAGATGCCGCATCTCTTTTTTATCAACAAGCTCGACCGCCCCGGCGCGCAGTTCCGCGCGACGCTCGCGGCGCTGCGTGAAGCGTACGGGCCGCACGTCGTCGCGACGCACCTGCCGATCGGCGAAGGCGAGACGTTCGTCGGCTATGTGGACCTCGCGTGCCGCAAAGCGTTCCGCAGCAACGGCGGCGTGACCGAGATCGACGTCCCCGCCCAGATGGACGACGACGTCGACGCGCAGCGCACCCTGCTGCTCGAAGCGCTCGCCGATTTCGACGATCATCTGATGGAAGAATTGCTCGAAGGCCAGGCGCCGGCGCAAGACGAGATCGACCGCGATCTGTGCGAGGACTGCTCGCACGATCAGATCATCCCGGTGCTGGTCGGCAGCGCCGAGAAGAATTTCGGCGCGTGGGCGCTGGTCGACGCCATCTCGCGCATGTTTCCCTCGCCGGCGACCG
>JAQBPL010000243.1 GCA_028287545.1 Vulcanimicrobiota bacterium
CGCCGGACTCTGAATCCGGTGGGCGTGGTTCGATTCCATGACGGGGAGTTTGGCCCTATCGTCTAGAGGCCTAGGACGCCGCCCTCTCACGGCGGTAACACGGGTTCGAATCCCGTTGGGGCTACCATCGAAACCGCGTAACCACGCGGTTTTTTCTTTGGCGGTGGCCCCGCGGTTGCCGTACGGTTGCCGTCGAGTGCAAAACGCCGATCCCGGCGACCGCGACTCCGCGCTTTTGGGCCACGATCGCCGGCTCCGAGGGAGCCCCTGTCCGGAACGCCCGCTAGCAAGGCCAGGCAAGGCGTGCGTGGAACCCTCGAGGCCCCGGTTTTCTGAAGGGCAGGGCTTTCATGCGATTGACCGGCTTCTCGCGAGCTCTCGTAGTCGCAATCTTTACCGCAGCAAGCGTATCCACGGCTGCGGCGTCTCCCGGCACTTACTATGTTTCTGGCTTTGGGACTAAGTCGTCTCAGAGCAGCAGCGAAGCTTACATGGTGGCCCACGAAACCGCCGTTGCTAACGCCGAGCGGACCTGCAGTCACTACGCCAACACATATCAAGGTGAAGATTCGAGATTGGTCGAGGTTCGCACGACCAACTCTAGCGGCAATTGGTTCGGCGATTGGTATTATGCGAACGTCAACATATCTGCAAAGTGCATCGTGACGCGTTCGTAGTCGGTCGGATGAACAACGACACGCGCGGACACGCGGCATGACGCTGAAGTACACTCCCGCGCTCGCGGCTTTTCTCGATTACCTCGCGGCGCTCGATCGCGAGCAACGCGCACAAGATCGGGCCGCTAAGCGAAGGCGTCGGCGCCAAGCGCGGCCGGTGATCGCCGTGAGACGGTACGTCGATCGCATCGGTCCCGACACGAGCCTACTTCGCGACGGGTAGCGGGTTGGCGAGCTGCTCGCGCTCTGCCGCTTCGATCCGCTGAAGGGTCGCGCGAAGCTGGGCCTCGCGCGCTGCGTTCCCGGCCGCATGGGCCTGGTCGATTCCGGCGCGCGTCGCCTTCAGCATCGGAGCGAAGTACGTCCGAATCGCCTTGTGCTGATCGCGCAGCGCCTTGGGCATGGCCCCGTACGCGAACCCGCCCGTGAGGTAGGTTCCCGCGACCCCGAGCGGATCGTCGGGGAGACGCTGCGCCACGCCGAGCGGCGCCGCCATCTTGGCGCCGATCTTCCCAGCGATGCCTAGTGCCTGCTGCCAAGCCGTCGAGTGCGGGTCGGTGTAGAACGTGTTGTAGGGCGCGAGATGCGTGCGCCCGCCGCCCTGAATGGATTGATACGCGTCAAGCAGGACGGAAAGCGGGAGGCTCGCGTGGCCGCCGATGTAGTTGCCGGGCGCGGCAGCATCCTCGCGAGCATTCTGCGCCCACGCTGGGTCGCCGCGGAGGCCGCTCAGAACGTCGAACGGCACGCGCACGGCCTCCGCGACATTCTCCAGCACGCGCTGCGGCGCGGCCACGGTAATACGCCGGAACGAGCCATCCTTGCGGTGGCCGAACGTGCCGGTGAACGGCCGAGAGGGATCATCGAACCCCTGCGCCTCGTTGTTGACCTGGATCGCGCGCACGGGAGCTGACCACCATTTCGGATCGATCATTCCTTGCTTCACCCAGAACGGGATGACCGTTTTCATCCAGGGCAGGAAATAGAACAACCGGTCGAGGTTCCACGCCATCTCACGCGCCGAAATGTCGCCGTATTTTCCGAACGTGTTTCGAATCTCGATCGCCGCTTCGCCATCGCTCATCCCTTGAGCGGTCAGCCGTTCGCCCAAGTCCATCGCGTACCCACGCTCAACCTGGTGGAACAGCCATTCGTTCATCGGCTGATAGCCGAGATTCATGCCGCCGACGAGCGGCACGCGCACGCCGGGCTTCGCTGGGACCGCCGGCTCCCCGCCGATGCTCACCTTAGTCGTGCCGAGCGGCGACGTGAATGCCTCTTCGCGCGGGGCCGTACCGGGAATCTCTGCGCGTGCGCCGATGCGCTCGGGGATCTGGAACCCGCGCTCGGCGCGAATCCCGGCCGCGGCCAATGGCTTCACCGCGCGACCGATCGGCCCCAACGTGTCACCAGTGTTTCGCGTGAGTTTCTTCGCGATCTCGCCCGCGAGCTCGTTCGTCTCCGTGGTCGCGAAATGCGCGCCACCCTCACCGAGCGCGCCGCCCATCGTGCGCTGCGCGTACTCGTTGATCCACCCCGCCTTGAGCGCGCGCGCCTCCAACTCCGGGGAGAACTTCGCTTTCCCCGCGAGAATCTGCGCCATGCGCCCGACGTCGCCGCCTGTTGCGAGAAACGCCATGCCCTCGTTGTTGATCGCGTGAACCTGCGGCGTCAGCACGATCATCGCACGCGCGAACCGGTTCAGCGTCTGCATCGTGTTCCAGAACAGTTTCGCGTCCTCGGTTTCGCGTGGCGTCAGCCGTTGCGAGCCCCTGTCGAACTCGGCGAACGATTTGTCGAGGACCTTGTACTTACCGGACGGTGAAGCGAGGCCGACGTCCGTCTCGCGCTCGTACGCCGGTTTGCCTTGGAGATTCTTGGGCGCTTCGTTCCCGAACGACGGGACCTGCATCGCGTCTTTCTCGACTGACTGTTTGACCTCGGCGTACAACTCACGCGCGTACTGATCGCGCGCCGCCTTGAACGCCGCGGCGGCTTCGCCTTGGGCGCGCACCTGCTCGGCCTTCTGGCGTAGCGCTTCGAGCCGAACGCGCTGCTTCCGATCCAGCGCGCCGATCCGTTCGAGCGCCGCCGGTTCGCCGTTCTGGACGTTTCCGAGCCGACCCGCCGCGCGATCGATTCCCGCACCGGCCACGTCGACCGTCTTGCCCATCTGCGCGGCCGCAGACGCGAGCGGACGAGACGCCTGGCCCGCGGCACTCGCGGCGCCCTGCGCCATCTTCACGCGCCCGCGAGCGGCCTTCAGCGCCGCGCGCAACTCGACAGCCGCGTCAGCCCCGCGTCCCGAGAACTGCGTGAGCGCGTCCGCCATGACGCGATCGTGTGCGTCCGCCATGAAGTCAGCGGGCTTCGGCGGACGCGGGTTCGCGTTGAAGAAGTCCCGCACTTCGCTGTCCGTGATTTCAGGATGCGTCTTCCGCACGATCGCGGTGATTTGGTCGATGTTCCCCGGCGCGCGGCCCTGCGCGCTGATCGGCGGGACGATGCCGCGCGTGGGCGTGAGCAGAGCCTTGGGCGTCTCGATGAACTCGCCGGCAACCGTCCACCGCTTCTTCGTGGCATCCCAAACCAGGTCAGGCTTGATCTTCCCACCGACTTGCGAGAGCGCGTCCCAGAACGGCTGCTGCGCGGCGGCTTCCGCTTCGTGCATCGCCCCGGCCTCGCCGCGCACGCCACGGAGCCGCTGCATATCCTCGAGGATGCCGCGCGCCGCCTCGCGCTCACTGACCACGGTGCTCGAGAGCGCGTCCCGCACCGTCTTGTTCTCGCGCAGCGCGTTGCCGAGCACGTCGTTGCCCAGAAGGAGCGACTGCTTCGCCTTGTCGAGCCCAGCGCTGATCCTGGCGATTTCGAGCGCGCGCGCGGTGGAGGAGCGCTGGACGTCGGCGCCGACCCGTCCGGCCGTGTTGGCGATCGTGCGCGACGCCTGTCCGGCCTCGGCCTTGCGCGCATCGAACGGAGCCATGTTGCGTTCGATCACGGCGCGGGTCCCCAGTTGACGCGGGTCCACGCCGCGCTCCTGCGCGATACGAAGCACGTTGGGGTCTTGCCGCGCCTTGGCGGTAGCCTTCAGGCCGACAGCCGAGTTGATGTATCGCTGGAGCTCCTTCGCGCCTTCTTCACCGCGGCCGAGCGGAATATCCGGCCCGGTGCGTCCGCCGGGCTTCACCCACGCCGGATCCATGCGCGCGTAGATCGGTTCGGGTTCCGTCGCTCCCGGTGGAATCCACCAGCGTTGTTCGCCTGTCTTCGGGTCGAGCGACGGGATTTGTTCTCGCGCGAGGTTTGTCTCCTCGTTCGCGAGCGCTCGCGCGCTCTCCATGCGATGCTCCTGGTATTGGTGCATCGGGTCGTACTCTGGATGCAGCGCCGCTTCGACCTCGGGATCGAGGATAGTGTCGTGCAGCGCGTGGCCGGGCTTCGTCAGGCCCGCAGAACGCGCACTGCGACGACGCGACGACGCGCGGACTGCGGCGACCGCGGCGGCTTCGCCTTGCTCGAGCGCGATCTTCTCTATCACGGGGTCCTGGAACACGGGGCGCTTGCCGAACGGACGCATCGGGAAGTAGATGCCGGTCGCTTTCTGCTCGCCTTTCTCGACCGACTTGAGCCCGCGCGCATCGAGCAGCACGTCGTCTTGCATGAGGGTCTGCCGCATATCCGCAGCGCGCTCTTGCAACGACGGACCCTTCGCGGGGTCAGGAACAGCCTGGCTTCGCGCGTGCATCTGGGCGCCGGCCGAATCGCGATACGCGAGCTTCTGGACTTCGATTTTCTGCTCGCGAGTGAGGCCGAACCCGATGCGGCGCGTATCGGTCGCGATCTGCGCTTTCGCGCTTTCCGGCGCGGAGCGTGCTGTGATTCCGCCTGCGACGAACGGCGTGCCGCCACGCTCGCGAAGCGGCGCGTAGCTCGAGAAGAACGAGCGCCCAGCGGCGCCGATGGGACCGAGCGCATAGCTCGCGGCGCCAGCGGCCTTCCCGACAACCTTCTTCGCTACGCCCTCCACGGCGTTCACCGCGCGCCCGAGCGGCTTCGTGGTCAGGCCCTCGACGATGTTCGCCGTATCGTCTACGAAAGGAACAGCGCGCCGCGCGATGCCCACGCCCTTGCCCACGAGCCCGAGGCCCTTTCCGACGACGATGTTTGCCGGGTTCTCCCACTGCTCCCCGAACTCGCCGGCCGCCTGAAGCCACGCGGGAGGGAGCGGCTTGCCGGGGTGATGCCGTAGCGTCGATGCCGTGCCGAAGGCGTCGAAGTAGTCAGTCACCGCCGCGGGACCTTTCGTACGCAACAACTCGACGGCGTGCTTCAGCGCATGCTTGTCGGGAACGTACCCGTCCGCGCGCTGCTCCGCTTGGAATCGCTCACGGCCCCACGGAATCGCCGCGTTCAGATCGTCCACCGCTGCAGCCCCGAATGCAGGCACCGCCGCGAGCGTGTCGGCGATTTGTCGCAACGGGTTCTCGCGTTTCGGCTTGCCGTCGAGTCCGACCGCGAGCTCGATCTTGGTAGAATGCGTCGCGCCGCCAGCGACGATGCGGTCAGCCAGCGAGCGATGACCGGCAGCGGGGGGCGGCGTTGCAAGGCGATCTGCCAGCGAGCGCGTCGGCGGCACCGCGGCCTGCGACGCCGAACCGGCGAGGATTTCGTCGGCGAGCGACATGCGCTATTGCCCCGGCAGCAGGTACGGGCTGATCCCTTGAATGGCGGGACGACCAGGCACTGGAGGCGGCTGGAGCGGAGTACGCTGAGCGTTCGCGGAGCCGCGCGCAATCGCAGCCTTGAGCGCGAGCTTCTCCGCCGACGTGAGCAAGTTCGATGCGTCAATGTCGCTGCCCCAGTTGAACGACGGATTCGCCTTGATCTCGGCGGCATACGCGCTCGCGAGGCGAGCGATCTTGGGAGGCAGGCTTGTCGGCGGTGTTGCGTTCGGCCGGCTTCCCGCGGCGTTATTCTTCGGCGGCACTGGCGCCTTGAGCGTCGACCCGTTCGGCCCCGCGCCCGGCTGGACGAGGACGGGCTGACCCGTCCGCGGATCGAGCATGGTCGTTGGTGGCGTGGCGCCGGGAAGCATTGGCAGCGGCGCGAGGTTGTAGTTGATCGTCGGCGCGGGCGGATACTGCAGCTGCGGCATCTGCGGAGCGGGGGCGTTCGGATCGCGCGTCAACTGCGCCGCGGGCGTCATCTGTTGACGGTAGTCCGATTGCAGTTGGTTGTACTGATCGACCGCGGCGCGCGTCGCGGCGGCGTAGTCCATGCCCTGAAGGTGGTACGCACCAGCGAGCTGCGCGAGGTTCGTTCGCAGTACGCCGTTGTACTGCGCGATTTCCGCGCGGCTGTTAATCTGCGCCGTTGCTCGCTGCCACGCTGCTTGATCGTGGCCCGCTGCAATTGCTCGTGCGCGCGCTGGAAGATCCGCCGTCGCCTTGGCTTGGGCTTTGAGCAGCGTGATGCGTGCATCGTTGACGCCGATGGTCGAGCGCGTCAGGTCGGTACGAGCGCCAGAGGTGTAGTCGGCGTTCGCCAGCCGTTGCTCGTTGAGGCCGATAGCCGTCGCCTCCGCCTGCGCGGCGTGCACCACTTCCATGTCCCCAGCAGCGAACGCTGCATCGGCGCGCTTCGAGAGGTAGCCGATCTTGTCGGAGGCGGACATGGTAGCCCAACCATCCGGCCGTTTCAGCCCCTTCTCAAAAGCGCGGCTCGCCGCGAGTTGCGTGTTCGCGGCTTCCGTCTCAGAGGTGATCTTCGCGGCGTTCGCGTCGGCGAGTTTGCTCTGCCGTTCGTTCTGCTGCCGCTGCAGTTCTAGCTGCTGCTCTTGCAAGTTGTAATCGCGATCGGCCTGCGACCGTTTGATCGCGTCGAGATTCGCGTCGTGCGAGCCGCGCGCTTGCCCTTCGAGGCTCCCCAAGATTCCGGCGAGCATTCCCAAGATTTTTACCCTTCCATTCGGCTGCGTCGCCGCGCGAGCGTCCCCGCACGTTTTCGACGCGAACGGGCCGACAGCGCGGGCAATCAGTCAGGAAGGTATGACCGCATCGTCCGCGGAGCGCCCCGCACTCTCACGCTACAAGCGCGAACCCGTCTCGATGTGGGGATTTCCCCAGGGTGCAGGTCAGCCCAGGTACAGGATGCAGGCCGCTTTGAGCGCATCGCTCACGGTCGTCGACAACACGACCGGTTTCTCGGCCACGACGACGGTCGCGTACTCGCCCTAGCACGTCAGCTTCCAATGGCGATGTAGTGGCACCGCACAACTGCGGTGATCGCTACACCAGCGTTTGTGAAGTTGACGCTGATACTGCTGGCGCTGATTCGACTAGCGGTGATCGTCGCTTGGGAATTGGGGCCCGTCCCACTTACCAAGTCGAACCCACCGACCGCGACGATGTACGACGTGGCGCTCGCAAAGATAGCCGCCCCCGCGAGGGTCACGCTGGCTGATCCGGTAGCAGCAGCCGTTAGGGTAACATCGACCGTCCCGCGAACGATGTGCTCCGTGCCCGCCGTCGCCGCTCCCGCCGCCGTATAGGTTGGCGGGTGCCAGGCGACGGTCGCGCCGTTCGAGGAACCTTGCGACGTGCCGGTACCGGCGGTGAGGCCGACGAACGTACCGAGGCCGCCAGCTGTCACGCCGCCGAGTACGCCTAGTTTGCCCGTTCCATCTACCGCGAGGTAGTTGTTGACGCCCGCGATCGCGATGCCGAACACGGTCTGAGCGACGCCGCTCACGTTGGCGGTGTCGGTTTTGAGGAGCGTTTCTTGGCCCGCCCCGTTCGCCGTTCCCATGAAGAACGCGCCGGTCGACGCCGCAACGCCCGGCGTTCCCGCGTGGAATTGCGTAGCGGAGACGGTGGACGAGAACGCCCCCGTCGATCCGCTTATCGGCAGGCTTGACGTGAACCCGGCCGCGGAGTCGAACGTGGCAAACGTGGTACCTGCCCCGGTGCGGAAAAGAAAACGATTTCCGCTCGCCAGAAAGTTTCCGAACCCGCTCAGGTCCGCGCCGACGACCATCTGCGTTCCGCTTGTGCTTGGGAGGCTCGTCCCGTTGATCGCCACCGACAAGGTGGAGGTGACGCCAGCCGCCGTGACGCGCCCGGAGAAGCCGCCGGTCGTGGCGCTTGTCAGCGGCCCGCCCACTACAACGCCAGCCGGGAACGTGTACGCCAACGCTCCGCCGAACGTGGCCGTCGCTGTCGACGTCGGGACGATCTGCGAAGCGTAGAAGCCCAGCGGCCCGACGTTGCTGTTGTCGATGGTCGTGAAGCACGCCGCCCACTGATTCGGGTTCGCGTTGAACTGCGCGGCTGTCGGGATAACGCCGTTCACAAAGACGTACGCTACATTGCAAGGCGTGGCGCTCGAAGGCTGGGGCTTCGCCACGAGAGCAAGAGCCGTCAGCGCGAGCGCCGCCGCAACTTTCGAAAGAACCTTCATCGGGACGGCTCAATCGGCGAGGACCCGATGACGAACGACCCAATCGCCGCGCCAGCCGCAGTATCCGCTACGCTGCACGGCGTAGCACTCGCGACCTGCGGACGAGCCGCGAACGCAAGGACAGCGAACGCAACCGCCGCCGCAACTTTCGAGAGAGCTTTCACGGGGCTGGAACGAGCGCGCATTTCGGCAACCATGCTCCGACGATACGCGCGCGGGGAAGCCGCGATGTGGGGATTTCCCCAAGGTGAAGGTAGGCGCTATGAGCCTTCGACGCGCCGGGGTTTGCCTTCGAGTAGGTCACCGAGCCGGTCGATTGCGTCGCGTTGCACGTCGGACAGCAGGTGGGCGTAGGTCGCCAGAGTCACATTCGGATTTGAATGCCCTAGAATCCCCGCAGTGGTCCGCACGTCGACACCGCCAACGAGCAACGTCGTTGCTGCCGTATGGCGGGCGTCGTGTAGCCGTGTCGACGAGATGCCGGCGCTCCGCGCGATCTCGCGGTGCGCGATTGTCGCCGCGCTCGGCTTGATGCGCCCGCCGAGAGGATCCGCGAACACCGCGTCTTCGTCGGCGTAGGCACTTCCCGCAGCGAGCTTTTCCGCCGCCTGAAATGCGCGCTGGCGCCGACAAGCCTCGAGCGCCATCCGGCTAAGCGGCACGGTACGGATGCGATCCGTCTTCGTGCCCTTCATCGACAAGCCGGTCCGAGTCTCCGAATAACTCGCTCGGATGGTCACCGTCTTCGCGTCAAGGTCAACGTCGGACCATGAGAGCGCGCACAGCTCACCGCGTCGGGCTCCGAGCGCGAAGGCGAGCGCGACGAATGGCCCCCAGCGGGTATCTGCGGCGGCGGCGAGGACACGCGTAACTTCGTCGATGGAAAGCGACTTCGCATTTGAGCGCGCGACCGTGGGTGCCTTCACGATCGAGGCGACATTCTGGGACACGAGTTGCATATTCATGGCCCAGCGCAACGCCCCGGAAAGGAGTGCGTGTGCGTGCCGGACGGTTTTTGCGGACAGCGCGCGTTCCTTGCGCCCCCCCTTAGCGAGCAGCGTAGCCTGCCAATCGAGGATGTGCGGCGCCTTGAGTTTCGCGAGCGCGATAACGCCGAGGTGCGGCCTGATGTACTGAGATTCGAGCTCCCCGTACCGCTCGACGGTCTTTTCTCCGCAACGCTGCGTCGATGCTTTCAAGTACCGCGCGAGAAGTTGCGCGACGGTCACGCGATCGGGTACGAGGTCAATCCCGCGATCGCGCGCGGCCAGAGCCTCGCGTTCCGATCGTTCTGCCTCCTTGCGGCTAGCAAACGTCCCGAGCGTTTTCCGCCGTCGCTTTCCGCTGGCGTCAGGATCGAGGTCGATCAATACGGCCCACTTGCCGCTCTTGCGCTTGTAGACGCTCATCCTGCAACCCTCAACGAAGGAGGTTCTGGCTTAACTCTCTTGAGCCACATGCTCGCGAGGAGTGCGATGACACCGCTGGCTTCTTGCATTTCTCGCTCAAGGGACGCGGTGCTTCGATGCGCGCTCTCCACCAAGGACCAGAGAGGTACGAGTTCGTCCGCAAGATCGTGGGGACGCGAAGGCAATGACGGCAATTTGCCCGAGGGCCGCCAAGCATCGCGCGCCGCTTCGTCAATCTTCGCGGAACGGCCGGTGCTGCGCGCGTCATGATCGTCGAGAACGTGTCGGCGTCGGACCAGGCCCAGCGCCTCGTTGTCTGAACCGAAGATCGCCGCAACGTACTGGCACGCGAGCGTGTAACGACTGCGCTTCCACAGCGCATGGATCAGCACGAGCGCGTGTCGGTGGTAGCCCACCGAGCCTAGTCCGAAGACCCAATCAGCATTAATTGCGCGCAGCGTACGTCGAACGAGATCGGGTGTCGGCGCACGACCTGCAAGCCAGCGGTCTATGTGCCGGCGCCAGGTTCTTGCGGCATCTCCTCCGCGGTCACGGCTCGCGACGTAATCGGCGAGCGCGTAGCTGTCGAGCGTCCCGCGCCAGTCGGCGAAAGGTCGCTCGGGATCATACGCCCACGGCCTCACGAACGCGCGCGTGTCGGCGCGTGCCTTGAGAGCCCCGACGAGATGCAACGGCCATCGAGCCGCGACGTAACTCCTCTGTGCGGCGCTGATCTGCGGCATAGGACCCTATCCTTCTTTGCGGCCCTTCCGTTCCCTCTACTCCTTTCGCTATCTTCAAGGAACGATGAGCAATACTCTATGGATGACCCGCCTTCGAGCGGTGAGAGAGAGCGCGGGCCTCAGTCAGGACGAGATGGCGCGGCGAATCGGGATCAGCGATTCGCTCCTTCGTCAATTGGAAACCGGCCGCACCACGCCCACGCCGCGCGTGGCGCAGATTCTAAAGCAAACCCTCGGGGAGTCGGCGGATCGACTCTTGCAGCCGGTCGACCTGGGACGCCTTCCGAAGGTCCCGGCGGCGCGCGTCTGATGGAGCAGTCTTCTCGCGAATGCAGGACGTTGACTGTTCCCGAAGTCGCTGCCGCGCTTGGCGTGGGCCTGCGAACAGCGTACGCGGCTATCCACGAACGAACGGTTCCGTCGATTCAGATAGGGAGACGAATCGTTGTACCGCGGGACGCCTTCGAGGCTTTCCTGTCCAACGCCGGACGGGTCCCCGAGACGCGGCTGCGATGAAGGCCGCGCTGCCCGGCGCAGAATGCGGGCAACGCGGCGAGTCAACAAAGGCGGCGCGGTCGTGACGAAATCCGCGCGCCGCTTGAAGGCGCAACCCTTTCGTTCGATCGCCGGGCAACGCCCCTCCCGTCGTCGCGACCCTCGGTTCGGCCGTGGCGTGGTCCGAGCGCGTCGGAGTCAGCGCGTGAGGCGCGCTGCGTGAACTCGCAGCACAACAGCCAGCTTCCGGCCGACGCCAAAGGTGAGCCGCACGCGCGAGTCTCGCGCTCTGATTTCGCGTGGGTAACACTGCCGGACAAGGCTCGGCGCCTCACGCCGCAAGAATTTCTCGTCCGTTGCGTGCTGCGGTCATTCGACGATCCGAGCCGGCCCGGTGAATGCTACCCGTCTATCCCCACGATCGGCGACCTCGTTCTGGCAATCCCGCCGAGCGGGAAGCCCGACTACAAACACGTCCGCTCCGTCATCCAATCGCTCGAGAAAAAAGGCGCGATCCGCGTCGAGCATCGCGCCGGGCCGAAGGCGACGCACCGCTTCTTCTTCTGCAACCCCCCGGGTACAGAGTACCCCCGGGTACAGAATACCCCGGGTAATGAGGGGCCGACGCCGCCTGACGACGACGGGGGGGTATCCTCTACCCCCTCCCCCCCGGGTACAGAGTCCCCCGAACCCCGGGTAGCCAGTACCCCCCGATCAGACCAAGGATCAAACCATAAATCAAACCAGGTTGATCCGCCTTCGGCGCGAGCCGATGACGCTGCCGCGTCACCGCTCGTTCCCGATGACTTGCTTACGCAAGAACGAAACGACGCCGGCACGCAACCCGCCCTCTTGGCCGTCGACGTCACGGCAAGGCACGATGCGGACGGCATTGAGGAGGGTGGCAAGCCGAGCCGCAAGGCCAAGAGCCAACGTCCTCGCAAGGAAAAGCGCGACCGCCCCGACACGGCGTGGGTCGCACCGCTCGAGGCCGCCTTTCAGCCGTTGCTGGACCGCTCGATCACCATAGATAGCACCGACGATCGGATGATCGTTGCACGAGCCTTCGTCCATCAGTTCGGCAACTGCAAAGCGAACGAGTCGAAGAACCGAGAGAAGGCCGCTGGCGTCGCGACCGCACTGGTGGGCATCGGTCTTGAAGCGGCGCGAAAGAAAGAGTATGCCGGGCTCACCGTTCGCATGTTCTTCAAGGCCGCTAAAAAACGGTTCGAGTTCGGTGAGCAGAAGCCGTTCTTCAAGCCGTGGGAAGCCCTCGGTTTTCTCTCCTTCGTTGAAGGCGACGAGCCCGGCCAGCGCAGACCGCCCTGGGCGCCAGCCGAACCGGAAAGGCGGGCGACGTTCTGGGAAATCAAAAAGGCGACGTTGCCGCCGGATGAGTACGAAGCGCTGCGCGCAAAGATTACAGCGCGGGCCATGGCTCAGCGCGCCCAAGATGAAGCAGACGCGCCGCGCTACTCGGAGAACGACGACCCCGACGAGGGAGAAGTCGCTGCGATCACAGCGGGCGACGGAAAGCCGCAATGGGTGCGGGAGATCGAAGCGTTCGAGATTCGCCTCGCTCGCGCGCCGCTGCACATGCTCACGCTGGAAGGCGGCGACCGCGGGCGCCTCGGTGCGCTTCACGCGCTCCTTTTCTGCGCGGTCGATTGGGACGACGAAGATGCGACCACGCGACAGGGGCAGCGTTGTGCCGGAAAACTCGAACCGCTCTGCTCTGCCCTCCGCGACCTTGATCGGTCGTTCACCGTCGCCGACTACTGCGCCACCGCCGTCGCTCTCCTCGATGAATCCGGCGCGACAAGCGTCACCGTCGAACAGGTCGCCGATGCAATTCTGAGTCGCCTTGGCCCAGTAGCCGTACAGGCCGGTGCATCGTGAACGGGCAGCTCGACTTGTTCGCGGCGTCGTCGGTGACGCGCGCCCGGCAATGTCGGGAGCGCGTGCTAGACGCGGTGGAGTCGGCTAACGCAGCATACCTCGACACGCTGCGCGACCTCGCCGTTGAGATCGCGCGGCGCCAGGGGACCGTCAGCATCGACGACGTCCGCGACGAGATGCCGGTGCGGAACGTGCCACTGCCGAGCGAGGTGGGGATCGACAGCCGGATAATGGGCTCGGTCTTTCGGAGCGCGGCGTTCGTGGCGATCGGGCAACAGCCGACCCGCCGAGCCGAACGAATCGCGCGGTCGGGGGCCGGCGCCTCGCACGTCACGACGTACCGACTGCGCGGTGTCGCATGACCCGCACTCCGTTCCCGACCCTGCGCCGCGTGACCGCGTGCGCGAAAGCTGCTCGGTGCCAGTGCCGCGCTCGCGGCGTCGTGACGGTTCGCGGGTACGGCCGGGCGATGGTCGCGTTCTACCGCGATCGACTCAGCGAACGCGTGAGCGGCGGCTACACCAGCGGCGGCCCGAACGGGCGCCTCTCCCCGGACGACTTCGCGACCGAGGCGATGCAAGCCGTTCTCGTCCCCGCGTTCGCGCTGGCGGTGGAGCTCGCGTCCCCGACTGCACCCGAGGCCGCGGCGTGATGCGCGAGCGTCGCCGTCCCGATCCGGCCCGGTCGGGATCAGCGCGCGGGCGGATCGCAGCGTTCGACCAACTTCGCGCGCAGGTCGCGCTCGAGAACGCGGCGGCGCAGGGGCGCGCGGACGCCCGGCTCCGCGGCTTGATCGAGGCGTTCGAGCGGAACCGCAGCCGAGATACCGCGGTCGCGCTGATCGAAGCGTCGTGGCCGATCAGCATTCCCGACGAGCAGCGCCCGCGGTGCCGCAATCACTGGTGCGGCCGGCGCATGGCCGTGGACCGCTTCTTCAGCGGGTTCGCTTGGCGTTGCCGCGTCGGACACACAGCCCGCCCGATCGACCCGCTCAAGGTCGCCGATTTCATCCGAGCGCATCGCGCATGATACGCAGGCCACTCGACGGACCGCCGTCGATCGACCTCTTTTCCGAAGCGCGCTGCCTGCTCGAAGTCGTCGGCCCGCTGACCGATACGAAGTTCACCTATTTGGCGGAGTGTGGGCGCGTCTTCGACCTGCGCGTTGCGCTCGACGCTTCGGACGGCGAGTACCTTGCTGGGAAAGCCGCGCACTTCCGGCACTTGATCGATTCGGCGCTGCGCGACCCCGACAAGCTCGCGTATTTGCTCGCGTCGTCTGAGTTCTACGACGTCGAGTCGACCAGCTCGGCACCTGATCAAACCACCAACGATGGAGAAGCACTGTGACCGAGAGCCCCTATCCCCGAGTCCCGGAAGACGCAGCGGTCGCCATCCGCGACGTTCAGGATCTTCGCGAAACCGCCGACGCGCAGAAGTCCGGCGTCATCGCCCGCGCAGTCGCGGACGTTGAGGGCCACGGCACCACGAAGGTCGCGCTGCACGCAGACGGCCTTGGAATGGTCATCGTCCGCGGCAGCAAGAGCAGCGGCGGCGATCGGGGCGTGCTGGCCCCCGACGACATTCGACACGACCTCTCCCTTCAAGGCCGCCTCATCGCGCAGTTCGGCGAAGCGCTCAAAGGCCGGTTCCTTCGCCAGTTGACGCGCGACGAGCTGCGCGAGCTCCGCCGGCAACGCTATGTCGAAGACCGGCTCATGCGCGAGTTGGAAGCCCTCGATCCCGTGAAGGCTGGGTTCCTGCGCGCCGCCGCGTCGTTCTACGACGAGCGCCTTCGAACGAACCACGTCGCCGCGCGCCTCGCCTCGGCGCGGGCCGTGTTCGGAATCGCGCTTGGCTCCCCCGCGCCCGGCGCTGATCCGTTCGGAGGGATCACCGTGCCGGACGACCCCACCATGTCGACCGCGGACAGAGCGCTCGCGGTGATCGCAGCCCTGCGCGCAACGAGCGACGTCGCGGACGAGGGCCGCCCGTGATCTGGCTCCCAGCGCACAGCGGCGCGCGAGGCTCCCTGCACACGCACGCGTGACACACACACGCGCGCGTACAGACCCCCTCCCCCTTCATAGGGGTCACCCATTCTGCGCCTGCTGTTGCATCCAGGAACGAGGTGCCTGGACGTGATCGAGAGGGCGGCCGGTCGGGTCGCGCTGACTTGCGGTGCCCGAGCCGTGGCTTTCCGACCGCATCCGCATGGCAATTTCGGCGTCTGCCGTGGCGTGTCTGCTACCGGGTTTTTTCAGCGAATTTTCGGGCGGGGTGTGCTGGGAAATGATTCATGCATATCTCAACCCCGCGGATCCGGGGGGATCGGGTTGCCGGTATCCCCGGGCGGCCGGCAGCGCGCGGCGGGCGTGGAGCGTGGGCGCGCGACGGTCTGCGCGTGGGCGGGGACGCCGCGGGCGACCGGGCGCCAAGGCTTCACCGTGCGAGCGACCTAGCGCGCTCGGATCGACGCTGGGTGGGCTGGTCGGGAAGGGCTGTTGCGGCGAAGCCTACTGCGCGTTCTTGCGGCGCTTCCGTACGCGCCGCGCATGCGTCTCGACGATCGCGCGCCCAACTGCGGACGAACGAGATGCGTCGTCGCCGTGCTCGGCGGCCATCCATTCGGCGAGCTGGTCGAGCTTGTCGACGACCGGCGGCGCGAGGCTGATGGCGATCTTGCGCGACAGGCTCTCGGGCGGCTTCGGTTTCGGGCCTGGTCTGGCTTTGTCTGTACTCATCTTGGTAGGAATATAATCCCACCGAGAGGGCTTGTCAAACCCCGCGAGCCCTGCTAATGTGGTCATACCGAGACGCCTCTCGGATATGAGAGAGGCCCGCCGACGCTGGTACGCCGGGCGGGCCCGCCACCTTCGACCACCCCAGTTTCAGGAAGGACGCCCGAAGAATGGACACCGACGTAATCGGCGAGGGACGCCGGGAACCCCTTTCCGAGTCCCGGTTGCGCGCGATCTCGAGTCGCCCACGCCTCACCGTGGCAACCGGCGCGCATGTCATCCCATTTCCCGTCGACCCGCTCAACGTGCTCCGTCGCATTCAAGCCGAGAGCGAAGCCGCTGTCGCTCGGCTCGCAGGGCCGCGAACCTCGGAACCGGCCGCGCCCCCATCCGGGCGACCTCACCTCGTAGTGCTTCAAGGGGGCTTCGCTTCCTGGGATCCGGTCGCCGAAGCTGCGGCGATCGGTCAGCGCGACGGAGGTGCCCTATACGCGATGCTCGCGCGCCTCGAAGCCCTCGACCTCCAGAGACGCCGCGAAACGTGAACGGCGGACCGCGAGCCTAGCGGATGAACGGAGCCCCGGTGCAGTCGGCCGGGGCTCCGTTGTTTTGCGTCGTCCCGTGCCCGCTGTGGCGCGCGAAGGCGCGCGGCTGATCCTGGCGGCGCAGACGTCCGGGAAAACGCGCTGTAGGCGACGAGAGAGGCCGCGCGTGGGGCCGTGACTCTACCGCGAACGGCCGGCGCGATCTCGGCTGCGGTTGCCATTCGGTTGCCGCAGGGGACGCCGTTGGGCAACCGACGACGACATGAGAGGACACGAAGCGAGCCGCAAACCCGCATAGGACGGGGCTTCGCGCTGCAGGACGACACCGGGCGACATGAACCAATACGGATTCGAATCCCGTTGGGGCTACCAGTGAAAACCCGCGTCTGACGCGGGTTTTTTACATGCACCGGCGGTTTGGCCCACGGCGTCGGAGAGGAGGGCTCGATGCGAGGATCACTCCCCCGGCGAAACCGCCGGCAACACGACCACGGGCCTGAGCGCTGGGAGCTGCGCTCCTATTTGGGCCGCGACGAAAAAGGCCGCGAGCGGCACGCGTCGCGCGCATTCACGGGACGCGGCGTGAGGCCCAGAGCGCCCTCGCAACTTTCGTTAGCGGAACCGACCGGGGACGGCGAATCGCAACATCACGCATGCCGGTCGGCAAATATGCGACTCAATGGCTCGCGTCACGCGCCGCCGCCGGCGAGCTCGCGGCCGTCTCCCGAAGATGTTCGCGCAACCTTCCAATTCGGGGGCGGGCAGAGAACGCATAGGGCATGAACGGCTTCTACTAACTGCGATTGGAGAGATCAATGGACGAAGTACGAGTCGAGCAGTCGAGCTATCAGATGCCACCGCGCGAGGGGTTTACCGTCGCGCACTTTCTCACCGTGACCGACCTCAAGCGATCCGCCGAATTCTACAAAACGGTCTTTGGAGGCGAAATCGTAAGCATGGGCGATGGAAATGCACCGCCGTACATCAAAATCGCGAACACGTGGCTCATTATCAACGTTGGAGGCGGCCCGACACCCGACAAACCGACGGTGACGCTCCGGCCCCCTCCCGACCCGAATGGGATCAGTAGCTTCATGAATATCCGCGTCGCAGACATTCAAGCATGCTACGAGCTATGGAAGAGTCGAGGCGCAACGTTTCTCACGGAACCCAAAGACAAATACGGCGAGACGCGGTGCTACATCCGCGATCCGGACGGCTATATCATTGAAGTGGGGGAAAGCAAACCAGGGTTCGTTTACGGCTAAGAAGTGGCTTCGGGCAGAGTTGCAGTCATAACGGGCGCGTCGCACGGTATCGGAGCAAGTCTCGTATCCGTCATAACAGCTCGGTCGCGTACTGCGGAGCGAGTGCCTTAGCTTTGGCGGCCATCGCAACCTTGGCCGCATCGTCGAGTTGCGGTGGCTTGGCGTCGCGGTTGGGCACGGCGATGCCGACGGCCAAGAAGAACGCGTCTTGCCCCGCCGGTGCGCACGTGCACAGGACATGCGCTGGCTTGTCCGAGGCATTGTGAATGAAGTGGGGCGCGTTCGCGGGCACGTTTGCCGTCTCGCCGGCACGAACGGTCACCTTGCGGCCCCGAAACGTGACGACGCACTCGCCCTCGAGAACGCTGAACGTCTCCTCGAAATTGTGGCGATGTGGCTGCGGTCCCCCGCCTGGCGGAATCTGCATGTCGATGAGGCAGAATTTGTTCGCCGTATCTTCGCCTGCGAGAAGAATGGTATAGATGTCGCCGGCCAAGGCGACGTGGCGAAGTTTGCTGTCTTCGTTCGGACCGACGAGCGTGAGATCACGGCTGAGGTCGTCAGCCGGAATGCTTCCCTTCGACGAGGTCTGATTCTTGTTCATTCGTGACGTCCCTTATGGATGGGATGCGAGGTCCATCGATATACGCACCACGCGTCCGGGTATTTTTGACTTGCGACGGCGATTCGAAAGTCGCGGACATATGGTTCCTTTCGCAAACGCCCGCGACGGTCGCTCGCTTGCCCGCGAATAGTTCGTCGTCGCCTTTGCTCGTCGTCGGCACGCAGTTCGTATTCGCTGCACGCGCCGTACCGAACTCGATGGCGGTCGTCATGGTACGGTGATAGTCGTCCACGTGTCAAATGCGAGCATCGCCGCGCATCCCGGCCTCACGCTCACGCATTCTTATCCCGAACGGCATTGGCGAGCGCAGCCTCGCATGGCGCATCAGTCGCATCATCGGGCCGTTCATCATGCAGTCGCCTGCCAGCGGTGCGCCGCCGACGCTGTTCCCCGCGACATCAGCAGACGCGCAGGGCGGGGGCTACTACGGGCCAGGTGGGCTCGACGGGATCCGAGGACCGAAGGTGGGACGAAGCCGCCGGCGGCCGCGAATGATGTCGGCGTCGCTGTGCGCTTGTAGCACGAAGCAGAACGCCTCATTTTGCGCGGCGTTCGAGGACTTCTCAAATGCGAGATGATTTGGGTGCTTTGCGTTTGAGTCCAAACCGAAGAACTCGGTCGACATTGAGCGTCCGAGATTCGCGACGAGCATCACGTCGCGCTGAGCATGGAACGGCAAGGGCTGTCGGCGTGATAACGTGTTCGTTGAGTGCTTCTGGAAGTCGCTCAAGTACGAAGAAGCCTTGCGCGCGTATGAGAGCGTTTCCGAGGCGAAGGCGTCGCTCGCGCGCTACATCGCAGCTGCCGATCAGGCGGCATAGGCGGCAGAGTCATCACTTATCGGCTGCGTTTCGCTGTTCAAAAACACGAGGCCGTTCGAATCCAGTTGGGGCTACGGATGAAAACCCGCGTCGACGCCCCGATCGATCACGTCGCGATCATCGTCGGTGACCTCGACACCGCGATCGCGCTCTACACGCTGGATCTTCGTGACCCAAGAAGCGCTGGGTCATCCGTAGGTTGACAAGGCCCAAAGTGCCGCTTTGGCCCACGCTTTGGCCAACCAAAAGCCGCTTCATCATCGCTTCGTGAGAGCGCGGTACCGGAAGCATGTTACTAGATGGTCGTTGATCATACCGACGGCCTGCATATGCGCGTAGCAAATTGTCGTTCCGAAAAACGTGAACCCGGCTTTCTTCATCGCCTTGCTCATAGCGTCAGACTCAGGGGTCGACGCCGGAATTTGCGCGGTTGCCCTCCAGTGGTTGACGATCGGCTTGCCGTCGACAAACTCCCACATAAACTCATCGAGCGACGGCCGCTTCTGTCTTAGCGCAACGTACGCGCGCGCATTCTGCACGGCGCCTTCGATCTTCCGGCGGTTGCGAATGATTCGGTCGTTGTGCAGAAGCGAAACAATCTTACGTTGGTCGAAGCGCGCGATTCGTATTGGGTCGAACTCTTCAAATGCTTCACGATATGCGTCACGTCTGCGCAAGATCGTTCTCCAATTCAAGCCGGCCTGCGCGCCTGACAGCACGATGAATTCGAAGAGCTTCCGGTCGTCGTGCACCGGAACGCCCCACTCGCGGTCGTGATACTCGAGCATCAGCGGATCGTTTCCGATCCAGGCACAGCGGACGAGCCGGTCTTCGGCGGCGGTG
>JAQBPL010000248.1 GCA_028287545.1 Vulcanimicrobiota bacterium
GCGCTCGACTCGATCGACACGAGCGTGATGTACCACAAGTCGCGCTACGACAAGGGTGACGGCGCCGACTATCTCAACATCCCGCTCGACCGCGAGACGTACCTGCGCTTCGTCGAAGACCTCAAGACGCTCCCCAAACACGAGCCCAAGGGGTTCGAAAGCGACGTCGCAACGGGCGACGTCCCGTACTTCGAAGGCTGCCTGCCGATCGAGGAGCTCGCCGCGCGCGGCGAGGACACGCTGCGTTTCGGGCCGCTCAAGCCGGTCGGGCTGCGCGATCCGCGCACCGGCAAAGGCCCGCACGCCGTCGTTCAGCTGCGCAAAGAGAACGCCGACGGGACGGCGCTCAACCTGGTCGGCTTCCAGACCCGCCTGACGTGGCCGGCGCAGAAGGAAGCGTTCGGGAAACTACCGGGTCTCGCCGACGCCGAGTGGCTGCGTTTGGGCGTGATGCACCGCAACACGTTCGTCGACAGCCCGCGCTTGCTGACCGCGGACCTGCGCTTGCGTTCCGCTCCGCGCGTCTTCTTCGCCGGCCAGATCACCGGCGCGGAAGGGTACGTCGAAGCCGCGGCATGCGGCACGATCGCCGGGATCGCGGCGGCGCGCGAGGTGCTGGGGCTGGCGCCGGTCGCCGTTCCCGCCGACACGGCGCTCGGCGCCGTCGTCGCGCATCTGCAGAACACCGCCTCGCCCGATTTCCAACCGGCGAACGTCACCTGGACGTTCTTCTCGCCGCTGGCGGAGACGATTCGCGAAAAGCGCCTGCGCCGCGCAAAGCTCGCCGAACGCGCCCTCACCCGAATCGACGCCTTCGCCGCTGCCGTGCGCGCGCTCGCTCCCTCGCTGTCACCCTGACCCTGTCGAAGGGTGCGCCACGATCCCGCCCTTCGACAAGCTTAGGGTGACAACGGCAGGGGGCCGTGCAACTACGGATGCCGCCGCTGAGTAGTTAGGCCAGATGCGAATAAGATCGACCACGATTTGCGCCGTTCGTAGGGACGGCAAAATCGCCATGGCCGGCGATGGTCAGGTGACCGTCGACAAGACGGTCATGAAACACGGCGCCCGGAAAGTGCGCGCGATTGCGAACGGCAAGGTGCTCGCCGGCTTTGCCGGCAGCGCGGCCGACGGCATCACGCTGCTCGAGAAATTCGAGGGCAAGATGAGCGCGTACAAGGACAACGTGCTGCGGGCCGCCGTCGAACTCGCGAAAGATTGGCGCCAGGACCGCGCGCTGCGCCGGCTCGAAGCCCTGCTGATCGTCGGGACGCCCGAGCACCTCTTCGTCCTCAGCGGCACCGGCGACGTGATCGAACCGGACGAAGGCGTCGCGGCGATCGGGAGCGGCGGCCCGTACGCGCAGGCCGCTGCGATGGCCCTGCTCGAGCACTCGACGCTCGACGCCGCGGCGATCGCGAAAGAAGCGCTCCGCATCGCGGGCCGCATCGACATTTACACCAACGACAACGTGGAAGTCTTATGGCTATAATCCCGGCCCTCCCCAAACAGCCCAGTGATTTCACCCCGCGCGAGATCGTCGCGGCGCTCGACCGGCACATCGTCGGCCAGGCCGACGCGAAGCGCGCCGTCGCCGTGGCAATGCGCAACCGGTATCGCCGCGAACGGCTGCCCGATGCCGTCCGCAAGGAAGTCTCCCCGAAGAACATTTTGATGATCGGCCCGACCGGCGTCGGCAAGACCGAGATCGCGCGGCGGCTGGCGTCGCTCGCCGGTGCGCCCTTCATCAAGGTCGAGGCGACGAAGTACACCGAGGTCGGCTATGTTGGCCGCGACGTCGAGTCGATGGTCCGCGATCTCGCCGAAGCGGCGGTGCGGATGGTCTCCGACGAACGCCGCAGCGACGTGCGCGAGGCTGCCGACGCGGCCGCGATCGATCGCATCGTCGACGTCCTGCACCCGGAGACGGTCGTGCATCAAGCGCAAGCGCAGAATCCGTTCGCCGCGTCGCTCGGTTCGATTTTCGGGAACTCGTTCGCGCAGCAGCAGCAGCCGCAGGCGAACCCGACCAAAACGATCCCCGAAGACGAGGCCCAGCGCGTTCGCGCCGCGGCACGGGCGGAGGTCGAGCGCGGCTTCTTCGACGTGCGCATGATCGAGATCGAGGTCGAGGAACAGGCGCAGCTGCCGATCGGCGTTCTCGGCGGCGCCGAAGGCTCCGGCATGGGCGGCGACATGAGCGAGATGCTCGGCGGCCTGCTCCCGAAGAAGCGGGTGAAGAAGCGGGTCACCGTCGCCGACGCTCGCCGCATCTTCGCGCAGCAGGAAGCCGACAAGCTGATCGACATGGACGCCGTCAAACGCGAGGCGCTGCGGCGCGCGGCCGATCACGGCATCGTGTTCATCGACGAGATCGACAAGGTCGCCGGGCGTGAAGGTCAGCGCGGGCCCGACGTCTCGCGCGAAGGCGTTCAGCGCGACATCCTCCCGATCGTCGAGGGGAGCACCGTGCAGACCAAGCACGGGCCGCTCTCGACCGACCACGTGCTGTTCATCGCGGCCGGCGCGTTCCACGTCTCGAAACCGTCGGACCTGATCCCCGAACTGCAAGGCCGGTTTCCGGTGCGGGTCGAGCTGGAGTCGCTCACCGCGAAAGACTTCGAGATCATCCTCACCCAGCCGGAGAACGCGCTGATCGGTCAGTATAAAGCGTTGCTCGGCGCGGACGGGGTCGATCTCGAGGTGACCGCCGACGCGATCAGCGCGATCGCCGAGATCGCCATGCGGGTGAACGAGCAGACCGAGAACATCGGTGCCCGGCGACTGCACACCGTGCTCGAACGCGTCCTCGACGAGATCGCGTTCCGCGCCCCCGAAGAAGGCGGCGCGATCACGATCGACGCGGCCTACGTCCGCAACCGGCTCGAGTCGATCGCCGGCAACTCCGACCTTTCGAGTTATATCTTGTGAGCGTGCTCGCGCTTTAGCAGGCTGCTGCTAGCGCCCGAGCGAGCCCGCAACCAGGAGCGCCGACGCGAAGGCGTTGTTGAACGCGTGCACCAGCAGCGGGACGGTGAGGTTGCCGGTCGCGGCGTAGGAGAGCGCGGCGACGAAGCCGAGCGCCGCGAGCGACGGGAACAGCACGAGATCCCCGTGCGCCGCGCCGAACAGGATCGCGGTGAGCGCCGCGGCACCGAGCACGCCGAGCCGCGGCGCGAGCGCGCCGAAGAGCAGGCCGCGGAATACGATCTCTTCGACCAGCGGACCGAGAACGACCATTCCCAGCACCGCGAGACCGACCGAGATCGCGGTGAGCGCCGGCACGTGCGTCGCGACGCTGAAGTGTTCGAACCCGCTCTGCACGTGCTTCGTCTGGTTCGTGAGCACGAGTTGGACGACGGTCGCGGCGCGGACCGCGAGCAGCGCCCCGATCGAGAGCGCCGTCACGCGCACGTCGGCGGCTGTCAACCCCCGGAACGGCATGCCGCGCGCGGCGCGCAGCCGGTTCCACGCGAACCAGCCGCCCGCGCAATAGAACACGATCTCGACGAGGCTGAGCAGCGGATGTCCCGGCGTGGTCGACGGCAGCGTGCCCAGCGCGAGGACCGCCGCGAGAAAGATCGGGACCATCGCTAGCAGCGCGGCGCCGAACCCGATGGCGATCGAGCCGAACGCGGAGAGGATGCCGTCCCACAGCGGGACCGCGACCCGCTCGCGGCCGTCGGGGCGCGTGAAGATGCTCAGGATGCTTTTGCGATCGCGCCGTGCGCGCAGGGCGGGGCGATGGCAGCGCGGGTCGAGCGCAGACGCCGCGGCGCGATCACCTCGAAGGCGACCCACGGCGAGGAGCCGCGCGGCTTCCACTCGTCGCGCACGCTCTGCGCGACGGCGCCGTCGCCGCCCAAGATCACGTGCCCGACCGGCGATGCGCTGCCGTCGCTGCGCACGAAGCGGTAGCTGAGGACCCGCGAGGCGGCCGCGTCGAACGCCACGATGGTGGCCGTGCTGGCGACCGCGCACGACCGGGCAACCCGATGCGCGTCGATGGTGACGGCCAGGTCGCCGGTTGACGGCGGGGTACCGGTCGATAACGCCGCGAAAACGACGGCGGCCAGGACGCGCATAATCAGGATTATCCTGTACCCTGATTACGAGCCGCTTACGAACGAACGTGCGTCATCTCACGGGGTCGTCGTCGCGACGCGCTCGACAAGCTCGCAATGACAGAGCGAAAAGCTCGAAGTGAAACGGAGCCCTATTCACGTTCTGCGTGCTCCGAACGGTCGCCGTACAGCGCCGCGCTCATCGGGGTGAAAGGCGTCCGCGCGAACACGGCGTCGAGTGGGAGCCCGAAGTGTTCGGCGATCTTCATGGCGAGGTCGAGGCTAGGGTTGTACTCGCCGCGCTCGAGGTAACCGACCGTCTGGTAATTGATCCCCAGCGCCTCGGCGAGCGCGGCCCGCGAGAGCCCGCGCTCCGCTCGAAGCACCGCGATGCGGTTGTAGATCTTCGCCTCGCCGGTCGATCTAGGTGGCATTTTGTTGTATAAATACAACATTCCAGCCCGGGGCGTCAATGTGCGGGCAGCGCGGAACCAGAATTCGGCGGTCCAGGTTATACTGAGAGCACTGTCATGGCGTACATCCGCGAAATCATCACCGACGGACATCCCACCCTGCGCAAGGTCGCGAAGAAGGTCGATCCGGCCGAGATCGCCGACCCGATCTTCCAGCAGC
>JAQBPL010000260.1 GCA_028287545.1 Vulcanimicrobiota bacterium
GCGTAGGCGGCATACTCTTGATCAAACCAAACAGGCCGTCTCGTCCGGCCGGAATGTGCGCGCTATGCTGGATGTAGTTCGGCGACCAAAACTTCTCCGCGGCGACATAGTCCCGTCGGTTGAACAGTGTGTCGAAGGCTTCGAGCACGAGCGCTTTGTTCTGGTCGGGCGTCACTGAAGCTGACATGAGGAGGTTCCTCTGCTTAGCGTGTGAGTGTTGGACGTGGTCTTGCCGTCGGCCGCTATACGGCAGTCCGTCCGCCGTCTGCGGCGATGGTCGCGCCGGCGATGTAGCTCGCAGCCGGCGAGACGAGAAAAGCAACGAGATCCGCGATCTCTTGAGGCTGTGCCGCCCGATGAAGAGGCGTTGTCTCTCCGAGCTGACGGATCCGATCGGGCGACGATCCGTCCGTGTAGACCGGTCCGGGGGCAATCGCGTTGATCCGAACGCCGGACGGACTGTACTCGGCCGTCCAAGCGCGCGTCATCGCAGAAAGCGCCGCTTTTGACGCACCGTAAGCGGCGGCGCCGACGAGACCGATCCTGCCGGCCATGCTGTCCACGCTGATGATGCTCCCGCGACCACGCTCGGCCATTCCCGGCGCGAAAGCCGCGACCAGATAGAACGGCGCGCGCACGTTGATCGCGAACGTCGCGTCGAAGGCCTCGACGGAGAGCTGCGCGGTCGGTGCGAAGACGACGAAGCCCGCGTTGTTCACCAGGATGTCGATGTCGCCGACGTCCTGTGCGAGCCGCAGCACGTCGGCATGGCTTCCGAGATCGGCGGCCACGAAACGTGCCGATCCGCCGCTCGCGGCGATCGCGGAGACCGTGTCCGCCCCGCGGTCCGGATCGCGGCCGTGGACCAAGACGTCCGCCCCTTCTTGGGCGAGTCGCAGGGCGATGGCACGTCCGAGGCCCGACGTCGCTCCGGTGATCAGGGCCGTTTGCCCGTCGAGTCGCTGCGACTGCGGTGAGAATGTTGCTGACATCGGACTCTCCTCCCGGGTCGAGGATTATGAGTCGATCATCGCAGCCGCAACGGGAAACCGCATCCCACGCCCGAAGTCTCCAAAATGACGCGACGTCACCAATTCATGCGATGTCTTCGGCTGCCACGGGACCGACCTCGTCACCGTCGAACGCTCCTCGTGAGGACCCGAAGAGAAAGGAACCGGCCGTGCCTGAGACCAGCCGTCGAGAGCCGGTTGACAAGGACGGACAAGACGCGTTCGTGCTGCGAGGGCGAACGGCCGAAATGCGCGCGGCGGGAGGTGCGCTCGCGCGGGCATCCGGTGCCGGCGAAAGCGGGGTTTTCCTTGTGCTCGGACCGCCCGGCATCGGCAAAACCGCGGTACTCGACTCGCTCGTCGACGAGGCAGAGGCCATGGGCTTCGTCGTTGGGCGAAGCAAAGCCGACGAGGGCGACCAGATTGCGCCCATGGCGCACTTGTTGCTAGCACTACGGGCAGGCAAGAAGCCGGTTCTATCGGATGCGGCCTTCGCGGAACTTACCCCGCTGCGCGATCAGCCGGTGTGGCTAATCGACCGCATCATCGGCGCGCTGGAAGAGCGCGCGCTGCAAGCGCCGGTGCTCGTCGTCGTCGATGACGTGCAGTGGGCGGATCGGCTGACGCTCTCGTGTCTGCGTATCATGCCGGCGCGCCTCACCGGATCGCCGGTGGTCTGGCTGCTTGCGGCGCGGGACGGCAACCCGTCCATCGACACCTTGATGGAAGCGCGCGCGAGAGACGCGCCGCATCCGCACGTCGTTCGTCTCGCGCCGCTTGACGATGAGTCCATCGAAGCGATCGCAGGCGACCGCCTGGGCACACGTCCTAGCGCCAACGTTCGGCAGCTCCTGCACCAGGCCGTCGGCAATCCCTTTCTTGCCGTATCGTTGCTCGACGGCCTCGGCGATACCGACCTGACCGATGACGGCAGCGAACTGCCGCGCCGCCTGAAGATCGGAGCGCGCCGGCGATTGGCGCCCCTGTCGGAGACGGCGCTCGACCTGGCGCAAGTCGGCGCGGTACTCGGACGCCCGTTCGCGCTCCGCGATGCGGCTGCGCTCCTCGGAAAATCCACCGCCGACCTTCGCGGCGCCGTGGACGAGGCCGTGCGTGAACGAGTATTGCAAGACGACTCCGGGCTGCTGTCGTTTACGCACGACCTGGTACGGCAAGCGGTGTACGACGAAATCGCCCCGTCGTTCCGCAACGAGCTCCACCGTCTCATCGTCGCGCATCTCGTCGAGAGCGGTGCCAGTCCGCTCGACGCCGTCCCGCACGTCCTCGCCAGCGCGACGATCGGCGATCACGCCGCAGTCTTGCTGCTGGTGCGGGCCGCGACGAGCGTCGTCTCCTCGATGCCCGCCGTCGCGGCCGATGTCATCTTGCGAGCGCTTGCGCTCCTCCCGGAGAGCGACCAGATGTGGCTCGACGTCGGCTGCACGGCGTTCTCGATCCTCGCGGACGCACGACGCGAGCGCGACGCGCTCGCTCTCGCCAATCGGCTCGGCCGCCTTGTGACGGATCCGAACAAGTACGCGACCCTGCAGGCAACTGCGGCGTGGCCGTTGTGGTCGATGGGCCGCGCCGAGGAGATGCTTTCTCGAATCGATGCGGCGTGGGCACGCGAAGGCATCTCGGAACCCCTACGAGCGGAGCTCCTTTCGCTGC
>JAQBPL010000274.1 GCA_028287545.1 Vulcanimicrobiota bacterium
CTCCGAGATCTTCTGGAAATTGTTCTCCACGACGGGATCGATCAACGCGTACCTGATGTACCGGCACTTGCATCCTACGCCCGCGGCCTGACGCGGGCGGCTCCGCCGCCGACGCCGGGGAGCGAAAACACCGGACAACCGGAAAGACGTTTGCTAGACGCCCGGTCCAAAGGATCGGGCGTTCGCATTTGAAGTATGACGACGACTGGGATGACTGAACTCGAAACGAACCTCGCCTCGCTGACCGCGCGTTTTGACGCCGCGGTCGCAAACGCGTCCGACGGACGCGCCCTCGACGAGGTCCGCGTCGCGTTTCTCGGCCGCAGCGGCGAGGTCACCGGCGTGCGCCGCGGGATCGGAAACCTGCCGCCCGCGGAACGGCCCGGCGCCGGCAAGGTGATCAACGCCGCGGTCGAGGCGATGGAAGCGAAGCTGGCGGAAGCGGCGGCCGGCGTCGGTCGCGCTGCCTTGGAACGATCGCTGGGCGACACGATCGACGTGACCTTCCCGGGGCCACCCGCCGCGATCGGCGCACTGCATCCGGTGCGCCAGATCGCTATCGACGTCGCGCGCTACTTCACCCGGCACGGTTTCGCCGTCGTGCTCGGGCCCGAGGTCGAGACCGACGCGAACAATTTCGACGCGCTCAACATCCCGCCCGACCATCCGGCGCGCGAAGGGCTCGACTCGTTCTACCTGCGCCCCGATCTGCTGCTGCGCACGCACACCTCACCGATGCAAGTGCGTTCGATGCGCCAGCACGGTCCGCCGATCGCGATTATCGTTCCGGGCAAGGCGTACCGCCGCGACGCGGTCGACGCGCGTCATCTGTATATGTTCCACCAGGTCGAAGGGTTGATGGTCGGCCGCGGGATCCACTTCGGCCACCTCAAAGGGATGCTGGTCGGGATGTGCCGCGAGCTGTTCGGACCGAGCGCCGACGTCCGGTTCCGCCCGTCGTTCTTCCCGTTCACCGAACCTTCGGCGGAGATTGACGTGAAGTGCCCGGCGTGTGAAGGCCGCGGCGGGGACTGCCGGACCTGCGGGGGGAGCGGGTGGATCGAGATCGGCGGTTCGGGGATGGTGCATCCGAACGTGCTGCGGTCGGTCGGCTACGACCCCGACGAAGTTGCGGGCTGGGCGTTCGGCTGCGGTCTCGAACGCATCGCGATGAAGCGCTACGACATCGACGACATCCGCGCATTCGTCGAAAACCAACCCGGCTTCGCGGAGGGGCTGTCCTAACATGCGCGTCCCTATCGGTTGGCTGCGCGACTATGTCACGCTGCCTGAAAATACGGAAGAAATCGTCGCACGCTTGGCGGCGCTGGGGTTTCCGGTCGATGAGGTCATCGAACGGCCGAAGCTGACCAACGTCGTGGCGGGGCGGATCGCGAAGATCGAGCCGCATCCCAATGCCGATCGCCTGCTGCTGTGCACCATCGACACCGCGGAGTCGCAGCAGCTGCTCATCGCGACCGCGGCGACGAACGTGGCGGAGGGACAGATCGTCCCGGTCGCGCGCATCGGCGCGCAGCTTGCCGGCGGGCTCACCATCGCACCGCGCAAGATGCGCGGCGTCGACTCGCAAGGGATGCTGTGCTCCGCTGAGGAGCTCGGCCTGCCGGGCGACTGGTTCGAAGACGGCATCATGCAGCTCGACTACGCGATGGACCCGGGCACCGACGTGATCGAGCGCTTCCGCCTCATGGATCCGGTGCTCGAAGTCGACGTCACGCCGAACCGTCCCGACGCGCTCTCGATGATAGGCCTCGCGCGTGAACTCGCGGCGTCGTTCGGAACCGAACTGCACGAACCGGGGATGCTCGTGAAATACGAGGACGGACCCGAAGACCTGCGCCTGACGATCGAGACGATCGACTGCAAGCGGTTCGTCTTTCAGCGGATCCACGGGCTGCGCGTGCGCCCGGCGCACGCCTGGATGCGCGTGCGTTTGGCGCTGGCCGGACAGCGGCCGATCAACAACGTCGTCGACGTCTCGAACTTCGTGATGCTCGAGATGGGCCAGCCGCTGCACTTCTTCGACTTCGAGAAGGTCGCCGGCGGCCATCTGATCGTGCGCGACGCGCGCGACGGCGAGACGTTCACCACGCTCGACGATCAAGAACGCACCCTCGATCCGCGCATGATCGTGATCGCCGACGAGGAGGGGCCGACCTCGCTCGCGGGGATCATGGGCGGCCTGCGCAGCGAGGTCTCCGAGACGACGACCGACGTGCTGATCGAGGCGGCCAACTGGACGGGGCCACGCATCCGGCGCGCGAGCGTCGCGCTCAAACTGCGCACCGAGGCGTCGGCCCGCTTCGAAAAGTCGCTCCCGCTCGCGCTCGCCGACATCGGTGCGGCGCGCGCGGCGCGCCTGCTGGAACAAGAAGGCGGCGGGGTTCGCATGCCGCGCTCCGGCGGCCGCGGCGTCCCCGATCCGACGCCGGTACTGCTGCGTGCCGGCGAAGTGGAACGCCTGCTCGGCTTCGCCGTCTCCGACGACGAGATCGAGCGCGGCCTCACCGCGCTCGGCTTCGGCGTGAAGCGCACCGGCGACGGCTTCTCCGTGACCGCGCCGTACTGGCGCAACGACATCGCGATGTCCGCCGACTTGGTCGAAGAGATCGCGCGTGTGGTCGGCTACGATCGCGTGCAGGCCGTGACGCCGACCGTCGCGCCGCAGGACCTCGAGAGCGCGGAGTTCGACCGCGAGACGCAGCTGGCGACGACCATGGCCGGGCTCGGCTACACCGAGGCGATCTCGCTCTCGCTCCAGCCCGCCGCGGTCGCCAACACCTGGCGGAGCAACGGTATCGCCGTCGACGACGTTGTCGAGATCGTGAACCCGCTCAGCGAGGACCAGCGGTACATGCGCTTCTCCCTCGCCCCGGCGCTGCTGGAGTTCGCGGCGCGCGACCGCGCGGTGCGCCCGTATCGCATGTTCGAACTGGGGCACGTCTTCGCGGACGCGCAACCGGTGCCGCGCGAGACCGTGCAGCTGACCGCGCTCCACGCCGGCGGCGAGAGCGCGTTCGGCCGGCTGAAATCCGACGTGCTCGCGCTCGTGCGGCGCGCGACGGGCGTCGACGCGCTCGTCGAACGCGGAACGTTCCCCTCGCTCCATCCGGGCAAGACGGCCGTCCTGCGCGTCGGCGAGGCGATCGTCGGATACGTCGGCGTGGTCGACCCGCGCTTGGCGCACGTCTACGACGTCGCCGACACGACGGCGCTCGCGACGCTGTTCGTCGAGGCGCTCCCGCCGCGCACGGTGCCGCACTACGTCGCGCCCTCGAAGTTCCCGCCGCTCGACCGCGACCTCGCCGTGATCGTTCCGCTCGACGTGCTCGCGGGCGACCTCATCGCCGCCGCGAAGAGCGAACCGCTTGTGCGCAGCGCGACGGTATTCGACGAGTATCGCGGCCCGCAGGTCGGCGAGGGCAAGAAGTCGCTGGCGTTGCGCATCGTGCTGCAGAGCAGCGATGCGACGCTGACCGACGAAGATGCCGACGCGGCTATGGCACGGATCATCGCGACGCTGCGCGAACGTTTCGGCGCCGTACCGCGCGGCGCGGCTGCTACCGCGTAAGCATGACCTGGCCCGATCTCGTCATCGTCGTCATCGCGCTGATCCTGGCGTACAAGGGATGGCGGCGCGGTTTCGTCACGGAGATCGGCGGCTTCATCGCGCTCGCCGCGGCGGTGTGGGCCGCGATTTTCTATCCCGGCACGCTCGACGGGCTGATGACCCGCTACTTCAACCTCGGCGGCGGGTCGGCGCACGTCGTCGGGATGATCGTGTTCGCGATCCTGGTGTACGTCGCGCTCATGGTGCTCTCGTCGGTTCTCTCGCGCATCGCGAAGCTTCCGGTGATCGGCATCGGCAACGCGGCCGGCGGCGCCGCCGTAGGCGTCGCGAAGGCGCTGCTCGGCACGTGGGCCGTGCTCTACGTGCTGCTCTTCTTTCCGCTCTCGACGGACTTCCGCACCGACCTGCACCGCTCTTCAGGCGTCGAGCTGGTCGCCCAATACAACCCGACCGTCGACGCGTTCATCCGCGACACGCTCCCCTGGTTCGTACGGCCGCTCGCCAAACCGTTCTTCGACCGCCACCACATCTAGCGTCCAGAACGGGCCTTGGCAAGGAGACACCAGGCCTTGCCGCATACGTCTGGAGCGGTAATGGCGAGCACCAAGCCTGCGGGTGGACGGCTGTACGGCGGTCTCTCGGCGCCCGAGCGGCGGGCGGAACGGCGCGCCCGGTTCATGCGGGTCGGGCTCGAACTCTTCGGGACGGTCGGCTTTCAGAAGACGACGATCCCGCATCTGTGCAGTGCCGCCGGCGTAACCGCGCGGCATTTCTACGACGAGTTCGACTCGCGCGAGGCGCTGCTGCGCGCGCTCTACGACGAGATCGCCGACGAGATGCAGCAGCGGGTGATCCACGTGCTGCGCGAACCGTTCCCCGACGTGCGCGAACGCATCCGAGCGAGCAACGCCGCGTACTTCACGTACCTCACCGACGACCCGCGGCTGGCGCGGATCTACGCGCTCGAAGCGATCGGCGTCAGCGCCGAACTCGAACTGCACCGGCGCGCGAAGCGCGAGTCGCTCGTCAAGACGCTGACCCGCGCGACGCAGCGGCTCGAAGCGGGCGGCGTCCCGCCTGTCGTCGACCCGCGCCTGTTCAGCGCCGCGCTCGCCGGCGGCGCGCACGACCTCCTGCTCGAATGGGTCCTGGCCGCGCGCCCGCCCTCGGTCGAGAAGATGGCCGACACGATCACGACGATCTGGATCAACACCCTCAAACTCGACGACGCCGGCCGCCTCGCGTTGATCTAGCGGCCCTGTCATTACGAGCCGTCCTGCGCGTCAGGCGTGGACGGGTTCGCGTTCCGAAACGGCGGCGGTGGCGATGAAGCGGTTGAGGTGGAAGGTCGTGTCGCCGAGGAGGCGTTCGACCATCGTCATCCGCTTGAAGTAGTGGCCGACCTTGTACTCTTCGCTCATGCCGATCCCGCCGTGGATCTGG
>JAQBPL010000316.1 GCA_028287545.1 Vulcanimicrobiota bacterium
AGTCCCACGAAGCCGAACGATCAGCCACAACGCTCGGACAACCCTTTTCGGCTGGTCCGCCAACGGACGGGCGGCACGACTCGTCCTCTTGGAATGAAGCGAATTGCAAGCGGCGCGCCGGTCGCGCTCCTGGTGCTGTGGTCGTACGTGGTGCCGGCCACGGCGGCCGGTGAAGCCAGCGACGTCGTTGTCGAGGTGACCGACGCGGCGAGCGGCGCGCCCGTCTCGCTCGCGCGGGTGATCCTGGTCGGCGAGACCGGAGCGATCGGCTACACCGACACCCAAGGGCGCGCGCGGTTCGAGTCGGTCCCGACCGGGGCGTATCGGGCGGAGGTCCTGCGGCGCGACTACGCCGGCGCCCGCCCCCGCGCGCTTCGACGTCGTCGCGAGCCGATCGACGACCCTGAGCGTGCGGCTCGCTCGCGCCGGAACGTTGAAGAAGATCTGCGGGGTGACGGTGACGACTTTGCCCGCGCGCGCGTTGCGCGGGGTCGGTGGGGACGACGCGCTCCGCTCTCTCGACGGTTCGCGAGTGCGAGCTCGGGCGCCGCGCACGGCTCGCTCGGCGGGAACGTTGCCTTTCGCACGGTGCAACCGACGCGGTTTCCGCAAGAGCGAGCGACGCTGCAGTACGGCAGCGGCAACTTTTCGAGCGCGCAGTTCGCGGCATGCGGTTCGCTCGGCAACCTCGGGTACTTCGTACAGCACGTGTCGCGCGGCGTTGTGAGCCCGTTGACCGGGTTGACGTTCACCGACTAGAGCAGCGTGACGTACGCACACGACGGCGATGCGTACACCGCGGCGACCTCGCCAAACTGCGTTGGGCGCCGTCGCTCGCGCAGACCTTGACCGTGACCGCCAGCGCCACCGGCGAACGCGACGCCTTCGCCTGCGCGCAGCAGACCGCGCTCTTTCCGTGCGGCGGCGGCCCCGGCGTCGAGACCCGGCAGCGCGGCGCTTTCGCGACCGTCTCCGAAAACGCGACTCGGTGCAACGTCGCTCTTCGTCTGCTGCTCCAACTGCCGGCCGGTTCGCGCCACGACGTCGCGCTCGCCGCTGCAGCAGGTTCGCGCTACGGAAATCTCGGGAGCGGACCGTCAGCGTGAAGCGGTGGATGCTAGAACAGCGAGAAGCAGCCCGAAGGATGGCGACCTCGCCCAGCGTGGTGCGCCGAGCGTGAGCAGCGCCCGTGGAATGATATCGCGAGGCCTATTGCACCTTGAACCCGCCGCTGTCGTACGGTTGCTTCCAAAGCACGGCAGGGACATTCTTGCGACCATCCGTAACGGGCGTTCGAAATCACCAAAGCGAAGACGTCGATTGAAGGGGTGCGATGGTTCGACTGGTTCGACGGCGGCCGCAGTACCTATGAGCGTCGTTCTTCGTGCGCTGCGGGGCAGCCGCGACGCGCATCTCATCGCAACGCCCCGCAAGATGCATCGCGCGATGCTGGGCGCCGTGTTCGCTCTATTGTTTTCGCTAATGTACGTGCTCGTCCCCGACGCGTCGCTCGGCTCGATGCCCCTGACACCCTGGACTGCATTCCTTCGGCAGCCTGTTATCCCCGGTGCAAATCCGAGCGTAATCGACAGCCTGCCGCCGCCTGCAGTCGCGTCCGCGTCCGCCGCGTTACTTCAAGTCGATGTAGCAGACAGTGCTCAACTTGCCGATCGAAGTAAGATCTTCTACCGCGCACACGTCTCGAAGATCCTGTTTGCGCATCGTTCCGTGCCTTCAAACGTCCTCATTCAGACTGGCTTTGAATTGGTCATCCCGGCCGGTCGATATGCCGTTGCGGTCACTCCGATCTCCTCGAGCAGCGCGCTGAATGACACCGCGTATCGCCTGACCTGGCGCGTGATAGGTATCGGCGTCATCGAGCGCAACGTGGTCACGTTTCGCTCGTCACGCAGGCCAAATTACTCCTATCGCACCGATGATCCGCACTCCTGGATCGGTTGCTTCTATCGATCCGTTGCGAGCCGATGCAGAGATGCGCTTCTCGCGCGCTATCGGATCACCTCGAGTAGTCAGAAGCGTGTCTTTGAAGAGCTCATCGTCCAGAACCCGTTCGCGGGCCTCGTCTGGGCACAGGTCGCAAGATCCACATCACATCGATTCCCGTCAGTACTCTGCTCCTCCAGTGTGTTCGATAACTGTGCGTCGCTTGATGCGTTCGAACGGATGATCGATTATCGTCCGAGCAATTGACGCTCGAGTGCGGCCCCCCCGAATGCCAAGTACGCTGTTTCCAACGGTACGAGCGAAAACACTTCGCCGAGCTCGTGTCAGACATCGCTCGGGTCGATGCCGCTGATGGCGTGGACCGAGATCAACAACGCGCCTTATGCCGACAGCACGATCTACGTCTACTGGCAAACGAATAGCGTTGAGAGTCCTATTTATATCTACACCGGAGCGCTTGCTGGAACTCAATATGGATCACCGTTTAGTCAAGCGGGCTTCACACTGGGCTGAACCGATTTCTGCTACCACGTCGGCGGCGTCTCGGCGAGCATCTTCGGGCGGCCGGGATCGACGACGCTCGCCGCAACGGGGCCATCGGATTCGCCCGGCGCTACGGGTTGTACGCCATCGGGGCCGCGGACGCACCGCGGGGAGTGCGATGAGGAAATTCGAATCTCGCCAACAGCGTGCCGTTTCCCCACGTCTCCCCAGCATGACCGACGACGTTCGTGCCGCCCAGGCCGGCGACGCCGAGGCGCGCGACCGGCT
>JAQBPL010000333.1 GCA_028287545.1 Vulcanimicrobiota bacterium
CACCGCATGGTCGAGAAGGCCCTCGCCCCGGCCCGCGCCGATGGGCGCATCCACGCGCTCCAAATCCGCACCGCCACTCCCGAGGACACCAATGGCTGACCTGCACGACGAGATCAAGCGCGAGATCGCCGACAACACGATTCTCGTCTACGGCAAAGGAACCAAAGACGCGCCGCGCTGCGGCTTCACCGCCGAGACCATCCAGTTCTTCAACGCCTTCGGCTACCCGTTCGCCGTCGTCGACGTGCTCGAGAACATGCCCAAGCGGCAGGCCCTCTCGGAGCAGACCGACTGGCAGACTCTCCCGAAGGTGTTCATCAACGGACAGTTCTACGGCGACACCGACATCCTCGAGCCGATGGCGAAAAGCGGCGAGCTGGCCAAGCTGCTCGAGAAATCGTTCGAAGGCAAGGGCGTCACGCCGTCGATCCAGCTTCGCTAGCAGGCGTGCTGGAGTTGTACGAACCGGGGAGCGAAGCCGCATGGCTTCGCTCCTTTCGTTTTGCCCTCGAGGTCCGGCCGCGGTTCTGCGAGACCGACGCGCTCGGCCACGTCAGCAACGTCATCTACACGACGTATTGGGAGCTCGGGCGCCTGCGCATGTTCGCGGCGATCGGCGAGGCCGACGACTCCCCGCGCCGCACGTTCCCGTTCCAACACATGGCCGTGGAGATCGCGACCCGCATGCTGCGCCCGTGCTTCTACGACGAGGAGCTCTTGGTGCACAGCCGCGCGCTCTCGCTCGGGCGCAGCAGCATGGTGATGGAGCACGCGCTCTCGAGCGCCGAAACCGAAGAGATCCGCGCGGTCGCCCGCATCGTCATCGTCGCGAGCGACGGGGAGAACGCCATCCCCTGGACGCCGGGTCAGCGCACCAAGCTCGAAGTGTTTGAAGGCCGCCCGTTGTAGCGGGCTGCGGCCCGAATTTTGTCGCGGCAGAAACCCGTATCAAACGAGATACGCTGCCCGGAGATACCCGAGCCGGCGTTCCGCTCAGGCGACCAGACGCTAACGGCACCCTGGGAAGACTGCCAAAAGGGCGGCAGGATAATCCACCTTTAACAAGCGGAGGATAGCCTGTCTGGGGCCGCGTACCGGCCCGCCCCTAAAACCGAGAAAGGAACCTCCGTGCGCACACCGTTAGGTGCAGCGGTCGCCTTGGCGTTAATCGCCGGCCTCGTCAGTCCCGTAAGCGCGGTGGCGGGTCCGACGGCCGTCGTCCAACCAGCCGCCGCGCAGAGCACTATCACCGGCCACGTCACCGACTCCCGCGGCAACGCACTGGGGGGGGCGGCGGTCACGATCGAAGGCGCAGGCAAGACCTATACCGTCACGTCGGGCGCCGACGGCTCATTTCAGCAGACGGTATCCCCGGGTGTGTACACCGTAACCGTCAACCGCGGCGGTTTTCAGACCGCTCAAAACGACGTTGCGGTCACTGCTGGTTCCAAGTTCGATGTGAGCGTTGCGCTGCAGGATAGCAACCTCTCCAGCCTGCGCGTCATCGGCCGAACGCAGGTTACCGCAGCTTCGCGCAACGGCTTCAACGTCTCCGAAGCGAGCGTCTCGACGCTGCCGCCGCTGGAGATCTCTCTGCGCGCGAACAGCAACCTTACCGATACGGTCGCGACCATGCCGGGTGTCGTCGCCACGCGAACCTTCATCTCTTCCACGCCGAACACGAGCTTTGCCGTGCGCGGGGCGGGCTTGCAGACCCGCGTCACGATCGACGGGCACCCGATCAGTTCCGGAATCTCGGGCCAATGGAACACGAACTACGCGGCCGGCGGGATCTTTCAGGACGTCGAAGTCCTGAAGGGCGCCGGTCTCAACGGTTCGATCGCCGGTGAATCCGCAGTCGGAACGGTCAACCTGCGCACGCGCGATTTTACTCGCGAGAACAGCGCCGGCTTGCAGATCGGCACCGACAGCTACACGGGCGGGATCTACAACGTCTTTGCCGACGTCAACTTCCTGCCCAACAAGCGCGCCAGCCTTATCGTCGCGAAATCGTTCATCGGTTTCAACGGGCCGTGGAACAACACGTTTAACGACCGGGCCGGGCTCACAAACACCAGCTCGCTGGCGACCGCAACGGGACAAGTGCCCAGCCTGATCGGACTGGATCAATGGCAGGGCGACTTCTCGAACCGGTACTCGCTGCAGGCGGAGCTCGCCAAGCTGCGCTATCGATTCAGCGAAAGCACGTCGGTCACGCTCGAATACCTGGGCATGCAAGGGCAGTATCAGCCGCAGGGCGGTTCGTACGCCGCGTACCTCGGGAACATGACGGTCCAGGCGTGCCAGAACGGAAGCACGTTCCAGCCGACGCTCGCAACGTGCAATTCGCAATCGACGTACACCGCGCCGTATACGTTCAACCGGATCGGCTCGGTGGTCAATGCGTACACGTGGTTCCCCCTATCCTACATTCAAAACAACGAGCCGCAGGTAGCGGCCGAAATCCGCACCTCGCTCAAGAACGACACGATCCTGCTCCGTCCGTACACGCATCTGATCAACCGATACATCAGCGGCGTCAACGAAAATCACTATCCCGGAAACGGGGGCGCGTGGTACGCGGTGACGAGTAACGCCAACTGCCAGCCGCTGTTCATCCAGCCCGGCGCGGCGAACACGGGCGCACCCGCCACCGGCGCCAAGGGGCCGTGCTTCACGTCGAACATGGGTCCGAACGATCCCTCGTACGTCGGCGCGACGAACCTCGGCGTCGTGTTCCCTACGACCAACGTCGCTCCGAGCTGCTCGCCGACGCCGCCGTACACCTGTTATACGACGAAAACGGGCCTTCAGAACGATGGGACGGTCGGGTATGCGACGCCGTTCAGCCAGCCCGAACTCGATCGCCTGAACGGATACACGTTCAGCTATCTGCACCCTGTCGGCAACAACACCTACAATTTCTCCTACGACTACCGCAAGGACGCCGCGAGCTCGTTCAGCGGGGACACGAGCGCCGCGGCGCCTGGCTGCGCGTTCGTCATTGGCTCGGCCTTCGGCGCTAACGCCTTTGTCAAGAACCAGGTCCCCGGCGGCCCCGCTCCCGGAACGGCGTATCAGCCCACCTGCACCACCTCACAGTTTCCGAACTCGCCTACCACGCCGTCGGCCCTGCTCGCGTATGACCAGCTGCCGCGTTCGTCGATCAACACGCCGTTGACCGTCACCACGAACCAAGACTTCGGCCTCACGGCGAACCTCCAGCTTACCGAAAAGCTGCACCTCGCCGTCGGCAACTACTTCGAAATCTATCGCGTCAACGCTCAGATCGAAGATCCGCTCGTCCTAGACTATTACGCCAAGCTCGGCAACTCGGCGGCCGCACCGGTCGCGCTCGTGCCGAGGGCCGTGACGTACACGCACTACGACCCGCATCTCGGCGCTGAGTACCGCGTCAACCGCAATCTGAGCCTGCGGCTCAACGGCGGCTCGTCGATCACGCAACCGTATCCCGCACTGGTCTCCGGCTTCGGTGCGATCTCGATCCCGAACGCGGCGCAGTCGAACTACGTCAACTCGATCCCGAACTTCGCGCTCAAGCCTGAGACGACCGTTGCCTATGACATCGGTTTCGATCAGCGCCTGACCGACAACGGCGTGTTGTCGATGGACGCCTACGACTTCACCGTCCACAACGTCTTCCTGTCGAACACGACCAACCTCGGCACCATCGTCGGTCTGTGCGGACCGCAACCCGCCGGCTCGCCGCCGATCTCGTTCCCGACCGCGCTCTGCTTGCAGACGAACCAAATCAACGGCCCCCTTCAGCGGTCGTACGGTCTCGAGCTATCGCTAACGAAGAATCCGCTGAACGGCTGGGGGTATTACGCCGCGGCATCGCTGGCGCGCACCTACCTCGACCAGCTGCCGCTGAGCATTTACGCATCGAACACGACTCCGGCGACTGCGAACTTCAATGTCAACGGGGCGCAGCTGTTCGGTTATCCCTTCTTCAAGGGCTACGGCCAGTTGCTCTACAGCGACTTGCGCGGAAACACGTTCGAGCTCGGCGCCGACTACGAAGGCAGCAACAACTTCACCGCCGGCCCGCCCTACGTGCTTTGGGATGCCGCGGTCCGGATCCCGATCGTTCCGAAGAGAATGCGCTTCCAAATCTCCGCGCAGAATCTGTTCAACCTGAATACCGGAACGCTCCTCGGCCGCACGCTGAACAATCAGGGCAACATCCAGCCGACGGTCTACCTCGGGTCGGACGGACAGCTCCACCCGGGCAACAGCACCGTCTACAACCGCACCGGCACGACCAACATCACGGCTCTGCCGCCGCGTACGATTCGCTTCCTCCTCGACTTCACGCCGTAGAAACGCAGCGTCGAGGCACCATGAGAGCCCGCCGGGAACGGCGGGCTCTCTTCTTTTGCTCGCCGAAGGGCCGCGTCGTGAGGCACTGGCTCTTCAAAACGGAACCCGACGCGTTCTCGATCGCCGACCTCGAGCGGGTCAAACGCGAGGAGTGGTCCGGCGTGCGCAGCTACCAGGCGCGCAACCTCATGCGCGAGATGAAGCTCGGCGATCTGGGCTTCTTCTACCACTCCAGCGTTTCGCCGCCGGGGATCGTCGGGATCTGCAAGGTCGTCGCCGAGGCGCATCCGGATTCGACGCAGTTCGACCGCAAGAGCGAGTACCACGACGGCAGTTCGTCGCCCGCCAACCCGAAGTGGTGGTGCGTCGACGTCGGCTTCGTCGAGGCGTTCCCGCGGATGATCACGCTGGAAGAGCTGCGCGCAATCCCCGACCTCGCCTACATGCCGCTGCTGCGGCGCGGTCAGCGCCTCTCGGTCCAGCCGGTCAACGAAATCGAATGGCAGGCCATCGTCGCGCTCGTGCGCTAACCCGCATCAGCCAAGGAACGGAGGCGTCATGCAGACCGGTCTCGTGTTGCTGCTCGCGCTCGTCGCGCTCGAGCACGTGTACTTCCTGTACTTAGAGATGTTCCGCTGGACCGCGCCGGCAACGCTCAAAGCGTTCGGCACCACCGCGGCATTCGCCGAAGAGTCGAAGACGCTCGCCGCCAATCAAGGCTTGTACAACGGCTTCCTCGCGGCGGGGTTGGTGTGGGCGATCCTCGCCGGCCCGCCGATGCAGAAGCCGCTCGCGATCTTCTTCGCGTCGTGCGTGGTGATCGCCGGCATCTACGGCGGGCTCACCGTCAGCCGGCGGATCATGGTGATCCAGGCGCTGCCCGCGGCGATCTGTTTGATCGTCGCGCTGGTGACGTAACGGAGCCGTTCGACGAGCTCCAGCGATACAGCGAAGTCAGATCTGGTCTGTATCGAGCAGCGATCGTATCGCCGCCCATTGCACGGGATGGAAATCGCCGAGCCTCTGAACATCGGGACTCACTATTTGGTTGATCCATGCGGCATGCGCGACGGCTGGCTGACCCAATTTCCAGGCAAAGACCCCGTAGAGCCAGCGCGCGACCAACGAACCCTCCTCGGGGGTGCTTCGGTACACCAAGCCCGCTGCCGTACAATAGTCGCCCCGCTCGGCTGCGGCGACACCTCTGCGAAGAAATCCGTCCTCCTTGACGTGGAATTCATGTGCTATGAGTTGATCGCGCGTATATTCCAATGTGTCGTGCCGTTTCCGGGAATCGGAAGAAAGCAGTTCGCGAAGTCCGGGCATGGAATGGTCGACGTCCGAACTCGCCATTCGTTCTAAGCGTAACACCTTCTCGCGAGCGATCTTGATTTTCCGACGGAAGGCACCGGGTCTCTGCAGCGCATCAAGAACCGCCCCTTCGCCGAGGTCGCCTTGAATAGATTCGATACCGGGTCGTGCCGCCTGGAGACGCATCTCTCGGAGTGCGTCAGAGAAACGGCCCTCGCGGAAGCAGGCATATCCGCGCTCGTAGTGAGCCGTTGCATCCGATCCTTGAATGTAGATAAACGCGCTTAGGCTCTGAGCACACGTTCCGATCCTCGACTCAAGGACCGGCTTCTGAAGGCGGCATAGCGGCGCACCGAATGCCGGCGCGGCGCCGGCCACTATCGTTGCTAAGAACGCTATGAGCGGTACTAGGGCGATTCGAGGCCGCAGAAGGCGGCAGGCTCGCGTGGCCACCCTCTGCACGCGCTAGACTGCTTGGTAGCGCTTGAGGAAGATCTGCTGGGTGTCGATGCGGGACTCGCCGGGGAGGACGCCGCGGCGTTCGTAGCCGCCGTCGGAGCGCAGGATGCGCGCCTTGACGTTGTCGGCGAGGTAGACGTCGAGGATGTCGTTCACGATCGTTTCGCGCAGCAGCGGGTCGAAGACCGGGACGACCGTTTCGACGCGCCGGTCGAGGTTGCGGCCCATCCAGTCGGCGCTGCCGATGTAGACTTCGCGATCGCCGCCGTTGGCGAACGCGAAGATGCGCGAGTGCTCGAGGAAGCGCCCGACGATGCTGCTCACCCGAATCGTCTCGCTCACGCCGGGGATCCCCGGCCGCAGCACGCACATGCCGCGCACGACGAGATCGATCGGGACGCCCGCGCGAGAGGCGCGGTAGAGCGCCTGCACGATTCCGGCGTCGCTGACCGCATTGAGCTTCGCCACGATGCCGCTGGGGCGCCCGGCGCGCGCGTGTTCGGTCTCGCGGTCGATCAGCTCTTCGAAGCCGGTGCGCAAGCCGGTCGGCGCGACCATCAGTTGCTCGTAGTGGTCCGCCTTCGAGAAGCCGGTCAGCGCGTTGAAGAGCTGGGAGGCGTCCGCTCCGAGGTCGGCGCGGCACGTGAAGAGGCTCAAGTCGGTGTAGATCTTCGCCGTCTTGTCGTTGTAGTTGCCGGTGCCGAAGTGCATGTACCGGCGGATGCCGTCGGGCTCGTCGCGCACGACCAGCGTCACCTTGGCGTGCGTCTTGAGGCCGGGCAGGCCGTAGACGACGTGGACACCGACGCGCTCGAGCATGCGCGCCCAATGGATGTTGTTCTCTTCGTCGAAGCGCGCCTTGAGTTCGATCAGCGCCGCGACCTGCTTGCCGTTTTCGGCAGCGTCGACGAGCGCGCCGACGACCGGCGAGTTGCCCGACGTGCGGTACAGCGTCTGTTTGATCGCCAGCACGCTCTTGTCGTTCGCGGCCTGCTGCACGAACTGAACGACCGGGTCGAACGACTCGTACGGATGGTGCAGCAGCAGATCGCCTTCGCGAATCGCCGCGAAGATGTCGGTCTGTCCGATCAGCCGCTTCGGAATCGCGGGCGTGAACGGCGGGTCGTGCAGCGCGGGCTCTTCGATGTTGACGATGGGCCACAGATCGTTGGTCCCCATCATGCCGGCGACTTCATAGCAGTCGCCGCGGTCGAGCTCGAGCGCCTCCAGCAGCTTGTCGCGCAGCGTCTCGGGCATGTCCGGAACGACTTCCAGCCGCACGGGTTCGCCGAAGCGCCGCTTGCGCAGCTCCGACTCGATCGCGCGCAGCAGATCGTCGGCTTCGTCTTCCTGCAAGTCGAGATCGGCGTCGCGCGTCACGCGGAACGCATACGACGCGGTAACGCGCAGGCCGGGGAAGAGCGCCTCGAGGTTGTGCGCGATGATCTCTTCGAGCATCACGAACCAGCGCTGGCCGGACGGGGCCGAATCGACCGGCACGAAACGCGGGAGCGAACCCGGAACCTTCACCCGGGCGAAGTAATTGATCGGGCCGTCCGGCGTCTGCTCGTCGAGTTCGACCGCGAGCGAGATCGAGAGGTTCGAAATGTACGGGAACGGGTGGCCCTTGTCGATCGCCAGCGGCGTCAGCACCGGGAACACGCGCTCGTCGAAGTAGCGGCGCATCGCGCGCTTCGTGCTCGAATCGAGCTGGCCGTAGCCGAGGACGCGGATGCCGTGCCGTTCGAGCGAGGGGAGGAGCTGGTGCTGAAGGCAATCCGAGAGGCGCGCCAGCGACCGGCGCAGCCGCTGGCTCACCAGCGCCAGCTGCTCTTCGGGGAGCCGCCCGTCGTCGGACCGCTTGTGGACCTCGGCCGCCATCTGCTGCATCAAGCCCGCGATGCGGATCATGAAGAACTCGTCGAGGTTGGTCCCGTAGATGGCGACGAACTTGAGACGTTCGAGCAGGGGGTTCCGCTCGTCCAGCGCCTCTTCGAGGACGCGGTCGTTGAACTCCAGCCACGACGTCTCGCGATTGATGTAGAGTGAGGGGTCGTCGAGCGCGATCGGTGGCGCCACCGCCGCGGGGCGGAGCTCGGCGCCGACCTGCGAACCGGTGAGCATGACTCAGGCCTCGTTCGGCACGTGAGCGCGGACTTCTTCGCCCACCTCGTCTCGCACGTCGTGCTGGCGGGTGCCGCGCTCCTGGTCGCCGCCGCGATCGGCATCACGCTGGCGGGCCGAGCCGTCGACCGTCCGCTGCCGCGCGGGGTGCTCCTCGCCCTCGCGGGCGGCTTCCGAGTCGTCCCCTCGCTCGCGGTCCTGACGCTGACGATCCCTCTCCTGGGCTTAGGCTTCGCGCCGGCTCTGCTGGCCTTGGTGATCCTGGCGCTGCCCCCGATCCTGGTGAACACCGACGTCGCGCTGCGTTCGGTCCCGAGCACGACGCTCGAAGCGGCGCGCGGAATGGGAATGACCGAACGCCAAGTCGGAATCCGGGTACGCTGGCCGCTCGCCCTTCCGGTGGTCGCGGTCGGCGTCCGCACCGCCACGGTCGAGGTGATCGCCTCGGCGACCCTAGCCGCGTTCATCGGCGGCGGGGGCCTGGGCGACTACATCGTAAGCGGCCTGCAGACCGGAAACTTCCCCGAACTCGTCCTCGGCGCGGCGTCGGTCGCTGCGCTCGCCATCCTCGCGGACGCGGCCCTCGGCTTCACGCAGCGCCGCCTCGCCCTCTCACTCTCTCCCACCTCAGGATGACGATGACTGCACTGACCCGTGCCCGCACGCTCGCGCTTCTCGCCGCCGCACCGCTCGCCGCCTGCGGCAACCGCGGCGACGCGGTGAGGGTCGGCTCGAAGAACTTCACCGAGGAGCTGATCCTCGGCGAGCTGTACGCGCAGTCGCTCGAACACGCCGGGATTCCGGTCGCCCGAAAGTTCAACCTCGGCACGACCGACATCGCGATGGCGGCGCTCAAACGCGGCGAGATCGATCTCTATCCCGAATACACCGGGACGGCGCTGCTCAACATCCTGCACCTGCCGCCCGACAGCGATCCGAAGCGGTCCTACGCGACCGTCAAGGCGGCGTTCGCGAAACAATACGATCTCATCTGGCTCGATCCGGCGCCGTTCAACGACACGCAAGCGCTCGCGACCACGCAAGACATCGCCGGAAAGTACGCGCTGGGCACGTTGAGCGATCTCGCCGTCAAGGCCGGCGAACTTCGGCTGGGCACGGTGCCGGAATTCTTGACCCGCGCCGATGGGTTGCCGGGCCTGCAGAAGCGTTACGGCGGCTTCAAGTTCAAGGCCGTCAAGGTACTCGACAACGGTCTCAAATACGCGGCGCTGCAACACGGCGACGTGGACGTGGTCGTCGCGTTCTCGACCGAAGGTCAGATCAAAGCCGACAATCTCGTCGTGCTCGAGGACAACAAGCATCTCTTTCCGGTGTATCAAGCCGCGCCGGTCGTGCGCCGCGCGGCACTGACCGCGAAGCCCACGCTCGCCGATCCGTTGAACAAGCTCTCGCCGCTGCTCGATACGGACCTGATGCAAAACCTGAACCTGCAGGTCGAAGGACCGCAGAAACGCGATCCATCCGACGTCGCTCGTGACTTCCTCAAGCAGCACGGCCTCGCCTAACGGCGGCGCGCGGGTCGAGCTGGACGGCGTCGGCGTCCGCTACCCGAACGCACCGCTGCCGGCCGTCGACGGCGTCGACCTCACGATCGAGGGCGGTACGTTCGCGGTGCTGCTCGGCCCGTCGGGCTGCGGCAAGAGCACGCTGCTGCGCACGATCAACCGGCTCGTCGAGCCCACGACGGGGACGATCCGCATCGACGGCACCGAGATCCGCGACCGTGACGCGACCGAATTGCGGCGCGGGATCGGCTACGTGATCCAGGCGGTCGGGCTCTTCCCGCACTACACCGTCGCGGAGAACGTCTCGGTCGTGCCGCGCCTGCTGGGCTGGGAGCGCGAGCGCATCGAGCGGCGCGTCGACGATCTCCTACGAATGATCCGGCTCGATCCGGGGCGCTACCGCGACCGCAAGCCGCGCGAACTCTCCGGCGGCGAAGCCCAGCGGGTCGGGGTCGCACGCGCGCTCGCGGCGGAGCCGCGCGTGCTGCTGATGGACGAGCCGTTCGCGGCCGTCGACGCGATCGTGCGCGCGTCGCTGCAAGATGAGATCGCGCGCGTCCATCGCGAGCTCGGCACGACGATCGTGTTCGTCACCCACGACGTCGACGAAGCGCTGCGCCTCGCCGACCGCATCGTGGTGATGAACGCCGGGCACGTCGTGCAGACCGGCTCGCCGGCCGAAGTGCTGGAGCGTCCGGCGGACGACTTCGTGCGCGATCTGGTCGGCGTCGATGCCGAGACGCGTCGCCTGGCGTTGGAACGCCCGCTCATCCAGCGATGAGCGACGCCACTTCGGCCGGGGCGTGGAAGAGATGATCCGCGCCCGCCTCGTGCAGTTCGGCGACGCTGCCGTAGCCCCAGGCGGCGCCCCACGCGCGGATGCCGTTCGCGCGCGCCGCGGCGATGTCGAGATGCCGATCGCCGATGAGCGCGAGGTCGTCGCTCCCGACCAGCCCTTCGGCGGCGAGCGCGTGCGCGAGCAGCTCGCGCTTGTCGATCCGCGTGCCGTCGAGCTCGCTGCCGTACACCGCCGCGAACGTGCCGTCGAACCCGAACCGCTCCAGGATCGCCTCCGCATACACCCGCGGCTTCGACGTGCAGACGAACAGCCGCGCGCGGCTGCGCAGCGCGGCGAGCATCTCCGGCACGCCGTCGTAGACGACGTTCTCGTACAGTCCGATCGTGCCGTACCGCTCGCGGAAACGCTGCACGGCCGCATCGACGACCGCCGCGTCCGAGAAACGCTCGCGCAATGC
>JAQBPL010000363.1 GCA_028287545.1 Vulcanimicrobiota bacterium
ACCATCTGCTGGCGCTCGACCTCGGCCGCTGGGACTACATGGCTTCGCTGATCCACTTCAACCTCGAAGATCCGAAGTGGGTGCTGCCCGACCGCAACACGATCCCGCACGACGTCGCGTTCTTCCAAAACCTGCGCGAACGCATCCCCGAGATCTGCCACAAGCACGGAATGCTCGCCGTCGGCGGGATGACGGCCCTTTTTCCCGACCGCACGAACCCCGAGCTGAACGCGCGTGCGCTCGCGGTGCTGGAGCAGGACAAGAGAAACGAGTCGAACGCGCTCTTCGACGGCGCATGGACCGGTCACCCGGATCAGAACGCCATCGCGGTCGCGCAATTCCCGGCCCCGAATCAAGGCTTCGCGCGCAAGCCCGGCGCGAACCCGACCCCGGACCTGCGTCCGTCGATCGACGGCGTCGGGCAGAAGACGGAAGCCGGGACGCGCGCCGCGGTGCGCACCGTTATCCGCTACCGCCACGGCTACCTCAACGGTCTGGGAGCGTCGCTGCTCGACGGCTACATGGAAGATCTCGCGACCGACCGCATCTATCGATTGATGATCGCGCAGCGCATCCGTCACGGGATGCACTCGGCCGCCGACGTCACGCGCTTCTTCGATGAAGAGCTGGCGAAACTGCTGGACGAAGCGCCGGCGAAAGACGACGCGGCGCAGGCGGCGCTCTTCCGCGAGGCACGCGCGCAAAGCGAAGCGATGATCACCCTAGGCCACCATGACCCCATCTAGGCGCGAGCTGCTCGCGGGGGCGGCGGCGACGTTCGCGTCGATCGCGTTCGTCCGCGCGCCCGCGCGTGCGGCCCAGTTCACGTTCAAGTGGGCGCACGCGACGCAGCTCAACCACCCGCTGCACGTCAACGCCGTTCGCGTGAAGAATGCGGTCGCCAAACGCTCCCAGGGGCGTTTGGCGATCGAGCTCTTCCCGAACAACGTGCTGGGCGGCGATCCCGCGATGCTGACGCAGGCTCGCACGGGCGCCATCCAGCTCTACTCGGGGTACGGCGGCATCTACTCGAGCGTCGCGCCGAGCGCCGGGATCGAAGGCGTGGGCTTCGCGTTCAAAAATCAAGCGCAGGCGCTGGCCGCGTTCGACGGCCCGCTCGGCGCATACGTGCGCAAAGAGATGGATGCCAAGGGACCGTTCGTGACGTTCGCCCGTCCGTGGGTCAACGGCTTCCGCCAGGTGACGACCTCGACGCGCCCGATCACATCGGTCGCCGACATGCAGGGGCTCAAGATCCGCACGCCGCCCAGCAAGATCTGGGTCGATATGTTCCGCGAGCTCGGCGCCGCCCCGACGCCGATCGCGGCGAGCGAGATGTACACCGCGCTGCAGACGCACATCGTCGACGCGCAAGAGAACCCGTTTACGATCCTCGAGACGTATCGCTTGTTCGAGGTCCAGAAGTACGTCTCGGTCACCAACCACATGTGGTCGAACTTCTGGGTCGTCGCAAACGCCGATGCATTCAACGGCCTGCCGAAGGATCTGCAGCAGATCCTGCGCGAGGAGATCGACGCCAAAGCGTTGACGAATCGGCGCGAGATGGAGCTCTCCAACGTGAGCCTCGAAGAGAAGATGGGCCGCTTCTACCACCTGCAGATCAATCCGGTCGACGGCGCACCGTTCCGCGCGAGGCTCAAACCCTTCTACGCCAAGGAAAAGAACGATTTCGGTTCCGAGGCCTGGTCGCTGCTCGAGAAGAGCGTCGGAACCTTGGCCTGAAACGGACGCGCCGATGACGGATGCCGCGGGCGAAGTCCACTTCCGCGAACTGGTCGAAGAATCGCCGGCTGCGGTCTTCGTCGCGCGCGCGGACGGGTCGATCGCGTACGTCAATCGGGCGTGGACGACGATGAGCGGCATCACCGCCGACGTCGTACAGCGCGGCGGCTGGGTCGAGGCGATCCATCCCGACGACGCCGGCTGGGTCGCTGAGGCCTGGCGGCGCTCGATCGCCCGCGCGGAGCCCTTTCGCGAAGAGTTCCGCATCCGGGACGGAGCGGGCGATCCGCGCTGGGTGATATCGGAGGCCATCCCGGTGTTCCGCGCCGACGGCGCGGTTACGACGTGGTACGGCACGGTGCTCGACGTCGACGCGCGCCGGACGGCCGAGCACGCGCGCGCGATCCTCGCGCGCCTCGGCAACGCGTTCGTGGAATCGCTCGACTTCGTGCGCACGGCGCGAACGGTCGTCACGGCGATGTGCGAAGATTTCGCCGACTTCGCCTTCCTCGACGTCCTCGACGCCGGCGGCCGGCTCGAACGCGTGGCGGCGGAGACCGCGCGCCTTCATTCCGATCCCGAGCCGTTCCGGCGCTTCGCCCCGCCGCCGGAGCCGACGCAGCACCCTATCTCCGTCGCCATGCGCACGGGGCTTCCGTCGATCGTGACGGCGTGCGACGACGCGTGGATCGCTCGAACGGCCTCGCACGAGGAGGATGCGGCGTTGCTGCGTTCGCTGGGGATCGGCACGATCGCGTACGTCCCGATGATCGCGGCCGGTGAACGCATCGGCGTGCTGACGTTCGGCACGGCGCGCGGCACCGGCCGCAGCTTCAGCTCGGCCGAGCTCGGCGACCTCGAAGAGGTTGCGCGGCGCGCCGCCGTGGCGCTGGCGAACGCGCGCCTCTATGCCGACCTGGCCGCGAGCGAAGCGCGCTACCGCGGGATCATCGACACCGCGCAGGAAGGCGTGTGGATCCTCGACGGGGCGGCGCGCACGCGCTACGTCAACCACCGCCTCACCGAACTGCTCGGCTACACGGCGGACGAAATGTACGACCGTCCGGTCTCCGCGTTCCTCGACGACGACGAAGCCGCCCGCTCGCGGATCGACTACGTCACCGTCCGCACCGAGCGCGCTCCCATTCGCGCCGAACGCCGGCTGCGGCGCAAGGACGGCACTGCCGTATGGGCGATCCTGGCCGCGAGCCCGATTCTCGACGCGAACGGTGAGTTCGCCGGCACGCTGGGGATGCTCACCGACATCACGGACCGCAAGGCGATCGAGACGCAATATCGCTTGCTCGCCGAAGCGACGCCACAGATCGTCTGGACGGCGGACCCGCGCGGGATGATCACCTATCTGAACGAGCGCTGGACGGCGCTTACCGGGATGACGCGGACGGACGCACTCGGTTACGGCTGGTGCGCGGTCGTGCACGAGGACGACTTGGTCCAGCTCTCGAGCGGCTGGCGCAGCGCGCGCGACGCCGGCGCCGACTTCGAAGCCGAATGCCGCCTGCGCAGCGCGAGCGACGCGACGTACCGCTGGCAGCTGGTGCGCGCGCGGGCGCGCCGCGACGAGCGCGGTGCGGTGATCGAGTGGCTGGGTTCGATGACCGACGTCGACGCGACCCGGCGGATGGCGAAGATGCGCGACGTCGTCGCGCGCGCCGGCGACGTGCTCAATCGCCAGCTCGACGTCGACGGCCTGCTCGACCGTTTCGCCGAACTGCTGGTGGAAGAACTCGCCGACGAGGTGACGATTCGGCTGCCGGGCGGCCGCGCGTTCGTGCACAGCCGCAGGTCGCCGCCGGAAGGTTCGCCCGCACTGCAGGCCGTCATCCGCCATCGCGGGACCGAACTCGGCACCGTCACGCTGCGCGATTGCGAACGATTCGACTACGACGACGCGTCGCTGCTCGACGAGCTCAGCGCTCGCGCCGGCGTCGCGATCGAGAACGCGCTGCTGTACGAACGCGAACATCGCGTCGCCGTCACCTTGCAGCGCGCGCTCCTGCCCGCCGTCCTGCCGACCGTCGCCGGGCTCACGTTCGACGCGGTGTACTTCCCGGGCGCGACCGACGCCGAGATCGGCGGCGACTGGTATGACGCGATCGAACTGCCCGACGGCCGCGTTCTGGTCTCGATCGGCGACGTCACCGGACGCGGCCTCACCGCCGCGGTGATCATGGGACGCGTGCGCCAAGCGATCGAGACGCTCGCGACGTACGAATCCGATCCCGTTCGCCTGCTCGATTCGACCGACGCCGTCTTGCGGCGCGCGTATCCGAACGCGATCGTGACGGCGCTGGTCGGCGTCATCGATCCGCCTTCCGGAACGATGACGTACGCGACCGCCGGTCACCCGACGCCGTTCGTGCGCGCCGCCGACGGCACGGTTCGATCGCTGCCGGGACGCGGTCTGCCGCTCGGCCTGCGCGAAGGACGCCATCAGCCCGCAACGACGATCGTGCTGCCGCCCTCCGCACTGCTGGTCTTCTTCACCGACGGTCTGACCGAAGCGACACGGGACATCGACGAGGGCGAGCGCCGGGTGCGCGCGGCGCTCAGCGACGTCACCGTCGCGGCCGGGCGCGATCCGGCCGCACGGCTCGTCGCGCGCGTCCTCGACGAGGCGATTCGAGACGACGTCGCCGTGCTCACCGTGCGGCTCTCCGACGCTCTGCCGGTGCGCGATGCCTGGACGGTGCGGTGGAGTTTCGACGCCCGCGAAGCGCGCCGCGCGTACGACGTGCGCGACGCCTTCAGCGAATCGCTCGCCTCGTTCGGATCGCGGATCGACATCCCCGCGGCGCAGCTCGTGTTCGGCGAGCTGGTGGGCAACGCGGTGCGCTACGCATCGGGACTGGTCGACGTCGAAGTTTCGTGGGAGGATCCGACGGCACCGGTGCTCGTGGTGCGTGACGACGGTCCGGGCTTTTCCACGCCCGGCGAACTGCCGTCGGCCGAAAGCGAAACGGGACGGGGGCTGTATCTCGTCTCGCGGCTGACCCGCGCCTTCAGCGTGACGAACGATCCCGTGCGCGGCGCGCGCGCCCGCGCCGTGCTGGCGGCGTCCGCGCCCGCCGAGGTCAACGCGTAGCGCGCGACCACGCGCGTCAGCCGACGACCGTGCCGGTGACCTCGCCGAAACCGACGCGCAGGTCTCCGCGCACGGCGCGTCCGCGCATGATGACCGTATCGCCGTCCTCGAGGAACGTCCGCGACTCGCCGCCGGGGAGCGCGAGCGGATCGCGCCCGCGCCACGTGAGCTCGATAAACGAGCCTTGCGTTCCCTGCTCCGAACCGCTGATCGTGCCGGTTCCGAACAGGTCGCCGGGACGAATCGCCGACCCGTTCGACGTCATGTGCGCGAGCTGCTGCGCCAGCGTCCAGTACATCGAGCGGAAGTTGGTGCGCGAGATGGTCAGCGGCGGGTGCGCGTGTTCGCGCATGCGCGCGGTCTGCAGCGCCATCTCCAGTTCGATGTCGTAGGACCACGGCTCGCGCGTGCGCAGGTACGGAAGGGGCTGCGGATCGCGCGCCGGTTCGGCGACGCGGAACGGCTCGAGCGCGTCGAGCGTGACGATCCAGGGCGAGATCGACGTCGCGAACGATTTCGAGAGAAACGGCCCGAGCGGCTGGTATTCCCAACCTTGGATGTCGCGTGCGCTCCAGTCGTTGAGCAGGACGTAGCCGAAGACGTGATCGCACGCGTCGTCGGCCGCAATCGGCTCGCCGTGCACGTTGCCGGGCCCCGCGAACCAGCCCAGTTCGAGTTCGACGTCGAGCATGCGGGACGGGCCGAACGACGGTGTGTCTCCGCCGGGCGCCATCGTTTGGCCGTGCGGACGGCGGACCGGCGTGCCGCTCGCGACGACCGTCGACGCGCGGCCATGATAGCCGATCGGAATGTGCCGATAGTTCGGCAGCAGCGGATCGCCGCCCGGACGGAGGATGCGCCCGAGATTGGTCGCGTGTTCGATCGAGGAATAGAAGTCGACGTAGTCGCCGATCGCGACCGGAACGTGCATCGTCACGGCGTCGCGGGGGAACGACGCTTTTTCGACGTGCCCGCGTTCCGCGCGGTCGGCCTGTGGGCCGAGCAGGTGCTGGAGGCGCGCGCGCACGGCGCTCCATTCCGCGCGGCCGCGCGCAAGAAACGCGTTGAGCGTCTCCGCGGCGAGCAGCGATTCTTCGTCGAGCACGTTCGCGTCGACCAGCGCGTCGAGATCGATGACCCGATCCTCGAACGCGACCGCAGGCCGCCGGCGTCCCGTCCGGTCGGAGACGATGCCGAACGGGAGGTTGGCTAGACCGAAGTCGCGTGGATCGGTCATAACAGCAGGCCGAGTTCGCGCAGCCCGTTCACCGGCTCGTCGAAACTGCAGCTGCCGTACGAGACGCAGCGTGCGCGCGCGGCGGCGACCGCGTCGGCGTCGACGCGCACGTCACGCCAGCCGACGTGCATGGGATCGACCAGAAACGCGCGCGGATCTTCTTCCGCGATCACGTCGTGGACGAGCGCCGGGTCGAACGCCCCGGCGTGCAGCGCGATTCCGGCGATGAAGACGTTGAGGAAGCCGTGCATCAGTTCGCCGTCGTAGATTCCGCGCACGGGATGGTGGAGTCCCGCGGTTGCCTTCCACGGGAGGTCGTGCGCGTGCGCGGCGAGGATGAACTCCGCCACGTCGGCGATCGAGGGAGTGACGCCCGGGACGAGGCCGCCGCAGCGCAGCTTCGCGCCGACGGTGACGGTGGGTGCCGCGTCGCGCACGGCCGCCAGCACGGCGAGCGATGTGGCGGGTTGGATCGTCCAGCCGCCGCTGTACGGGAACTCGTAGTAGAGCGAGACCGGCTGGGTCGGGTAGTGCTCGGCGATCGTTGCGATCGCTGCACGGAGACCGGCTTCGTCGAGCAGCGCCGCGGTCTTGAGTTCGAACGATGCGACCGTCGCGCCGTCGAGGCCGGCGCGTGCCACGCGGTCAAGGTCGGCCCGCACGGTGTCGCCTTTGGCGTTGAGGGCGGCGTCGAGGATGACGCTGAGGGTCAGCGGGCGACTGGGATCGCGCCGGTCGGCGAGCTCCCCGATCCGCGAGGCCGGGACCACGAAGGCGCCGTCGATCCAGGCGTACGCGCTCTCGGCGTGGCGAGCGTGCGCCCGCAAGGCCGGGTTCATCGACAGCTGCGCCGGGGGGAACAGCGAGGCGTCGTCGATCAGGCGGTCGAGCAAGGCGCGCTTTGCGCTGTCGGTCGAGACGGTCGTTGCCATACCGTGCGACGACTACTCAGGAAACGGACAAGACCCTCCGCGAAGAGGGTCTTGTCACTCTGGAGCTGGCGGTGGGGATTGAACCCACGGCCTCGTCATTACCAATGACGTGCTCTACCACTGAGCTACGCCAGCAACTCGAACTGATCTGCCCACCGTACTCCCTTCGTCATGCCGTTCCTCGTGGGAGCGATTCTGAGATGGGCACTCGTGGCGACCAACTGCGATTCTGGGAGGAGATAGACTTTCCTCGTCTCGGGACAGTAGATGGCAAGCAAGTCGACCTGACCGAAGTACGGCTGCTGCGCCCCGCCCCGATGCGTGTGCGAACTGGAACACGAATATTTTATGACCGCACCCCGCAGCCGTCCGGTCTTCACCTGAATGCGAAAGAGCGTTTCGCCGTCATCCGCGATGAGATCATAGCGGCTACTTTCGCCGAACGGTTTCGAGACGGAATAGCCCGCCTCCATCAACGCAATTAACACGCGTCCTTCCGAAATATCGCCGATGCGCTTCGTATCGCGTTTGACGTGCGTCGATCGCTCGAGCGGCTTCAGCTCTGCTGCTTCGAGCAGCGGTTGCTGAATCAAGAACGAGACGATGGTGCCTTGGAACGATGATTCCACTCGATGCATGCATGCATGCATCGTATCGCCTCTGTGTGCCACCAGTACGGCACATAAGAACCCCGCCGTATGCGGGGTTCTTATGTGCGAAGCGGGCGGTTCTGACCTTAGATTGACTGTGGAGTCGTCGCAAGAATCGGCAGCCGCGCCGTGCCCGTCACCGTGACTGGGACAACGGCAGGTTTCGCCGCGTTTGCCGTCCCGTTGCGCGCGTATTGATCCTGCAATCCGTACACGAGGATGCCGAGCTGGTCGCGCGGCGCGAGCCGCACGCCGCCGCCCGAGAGATCGACGTCGAATTGCCCCTGGCCGCGCAGCGGCGTCAGCTGATTGTCGACGAGATCCCACACACCCGGGTTCGAGGCGTGCATCTGACCGAGGCCCACGAAGACGATCGGGATTCCGGCCGCGACGCCCCCGATCGCAGCTACTTGGAAGGTCACGTGCGGAATGCCCGCGACCACTGCGCCGTTTGCACCGGCGGTATAGAGGCCGACGGCGGCCGGCACGTCGACGTTGGCGCCGGCTACGACGGCGAGCGATCCGACGTCGAACGCGGTCAGCGGCGGTCCGGATGTCGCCGTCGGAACGGCCGGCAGCGTGATCGCGTCGCCTGCCGAGAGCGAGATACACGGGTCCGTCGGGATCGCCGCCGTTGCGCTGGTCTGGCCTTTGAGGTAGCGGTTGAACCACATCAGCTGGGCCGCATCTTCGTTGAGCGTCGCACCGCAGCGGGAGTCGCTCGAATCACCCGAGGGATAGTAGAGCGTCGCGCCGGTGTCCGGAACGATGCCGAGGCTGTTGTGCCCGGCCTGATAGCTCAGCAGCCGTACGTCGCCGCCCGCGCGTTGAAGGCACGTGTAGTTTCGATAGGCGCCGCTGAAGTCGAACAGCGTGTCGCGGACGCCGATCCAGATCATCGCGTTGACCTTCGGCGGGACGGTCGTGGGCGGCAGCAGCGGCGCCGTTCCCGCGCCGCCGTTCGTTGCGACGCTGGTGCCGTCGCAGAAATAATCGGCGCTGTGATAGTCGTAGAAATCGTGAGCGTACGAGCTCTCCGTATTGTTGAGCGTCGAGTCGGTCGCAAGGAACTGCGTCGTAATGAACGGATCGAGGCGCTGCTGTGCCGTGCCGAGACCAGCACCCCAAAGAAAGTCGTTCCACAGTGATTTGAACGCGCCGTTCGGCACGAGCGCGTAATTCAGATTCGCCGGCGCAATGTTCGGCGTGATGGCGCGCAACCGATGCCGCGGATCGGTATTGAGGATGAGATATTGGAACATCCCGCCGTACGATCCGCCGATCGCGCCCATGATCGGCTCGTGCGGATCCTTGCCGTCCAGCGTCGCGCCGTAGGAAAGCCACGGCAGTTTCGCCTGCGCCCAGTCCATGACCGCGAGAATGTCGGCCGCGTCCTTGTCGGGATCCATCGAGTCGACGATGCCGGTGTTCTCGCCGAACCCGCGCTGATCGAAGCTGATGACGCCGTACCCGTTGGCGACCAGCTCCGAAAGATTGGTGCCCACGCCGACGCCCGCGCTCGAACTTGGGGCCGGCGAGCCGAGCGTCTTCGTGCGGCTGCCGCTCCAACCGTGGCCGTGCAGCACCAGCGGATAGGTCGCGCCGCCGGTGATGGTCGAGGGTTCGAAGACCGTGAAGGCGACAGTGTCGCCGGTCGATGCGGTCAGATAGATGCTGTAGATCGCCCCGGTGCGCGATGCCCCCGCTGCCGGGGGCGGCGGTACGGTGTTCGTGTGGCCGGGCGCATCGGGCGGCGCGGTCGGGGCCGGCCGTTGGGCGGAGGCCGCCTCCCGCGCGGCTCCGGCTGCGCCGGCGACGTTCGCCGCGGGGATGCTCGAGGACGATCCGCGGCCGCCGCACGCGGTCAACGTGACCGCAGCAGCGAGAACCGGCAGCGCCAGCAACGGGAGAGCACGCATCGGTGACCACCTCATGAGACGTTCGCGTTTGTCTCATCGTCGGTGCTGAAGCGCGGCGGGAACCATACCCAAAATCGGGGAGGCAGCCCGCAAGAAAATACCGGCCGCTAGCCAGGACTCGTCAAGTGCGGAGCGGGCGTCTCGGGCGGCGGCTCGTCACGGCGCCGCACGCCGGGAATGAACCGTTCCAATTTCGCTTGCCGAACGAACTCGTCCGGATAGTGGTTGAGATACCTCTGCAGAAGGCGCCGCTTCTCACCTCGGTACACGAGGTACTCGATGTCGATCCAGATCGGCGATCCGGCGCGTTCGCGTATCACGGCGGCAACCGGCTCCAGCTGCTTCCACACGCGTGGCGTCATGTCGAAATATGCGCCGAACAATTCTTGATCGAGCACGCCGCGATTGAGCAGCCGCGCCACCTCCTGGTAGTGGATGGCGATCGTGGAGATCCGGTGATCGAGTTCAGGCGTCGTCGCGGCCCGAAGCGCCTCGGGGTCCCCGAAGTCCTGACTCTGGAGATAGCGGCGTGCCTCGATCATCTCCCGCGACTGCGTCACACGGCTGAGCTCCAAATACGAGTGCAGCTGGTTGGCCAGACGTAAGTGCCGCAGCTGAAGCACGGCAGCAAGGGCGGCGACCAAGACGATGACGGCGCTCGCTAAAGACGCGAGCGCGCTGAGGGCCTCCCAGGACATCCGGCAACAGCCTTACTGCAGTAGGAGCGAATTGGAGCGGGCGGCGGGAATCGAACCCGCGACTCTTGCTTGGAAGGCAAGGGCATTACCATTATGCAACGCCCGCGCTCGTTTCGGT
>JAQBPL010000367.1 GCA_028287545.1 Vulcanimicrobiota bacterium
TGTGCCCGAGCGCCCGGCCCGAGAGTTTCGCGACCGGCACGCCGCAGGCTGCGGCGAGCGGCACCGCGACCAGCGAGACCGTATCGCCGACGCCGCCCGAGGAATGCTTGTCGACGACCCGCACGCCCCGCTCGGTCAGCTTCGGATACGACAAGACGTCCCCCGAACGCACCATCGCCTCGGTCAGCGCCGCGATCTCGGCAAGGTCCATCCCGCGTATGGCGACCGCCATCGCAAGCGCCGCGACACACGCCTCCTCGACGGACCCGTCAACGTACCCGTCGATAATCCGCGTCCAGGTCGCATCATCCAGCGCCCCACCATCCCGCTTGACCTCAAGCGCCCGCCGCAACCAGCCATCTTGCACGACCTGCGGATTCGGCCGTAGTTATCACGAAGCCCTGGGAGTGGTGGTCCGTCTGACCGTTGCGGCGCTGGCGTTGGCCGTTGCGCTGGCGTTCCCGGTGCGGTTGTCGGCCGACGCGTGGGCCTATGCGGCCTACGGGGCGCTCGTTACGCACGGCGTCGACCCCTACGCTCGCGCCTTTCGGAGCGCGGACCTGGCGGAACTGCACGACCCGCTTCTCGATCGAGCGCTGCCGGCGTGGGACGGCTCGATCCCGCGCGACGTTTACGGTCCGCTCTTCACCTTGCCGTGCGCGGCGGTCGTCGCGGCGACGCGACCGTTCGGGCCCGGCGTAAGCGTGTTCGCCCTGCGGCTGCTGGCATCGCTCGCGCTCCTGGCGTGCATCGCGCTGGCGGGTCGAACGCGACCGCGCCTGGCCTCCCTGCTGGCGTACCACCCGGTCGTCTTGTGGAGCGCGGCCGAGGGCCACAACGATTCGTGGTGGCTCGCCCTCGTTCTGCTCGCCGGCTGGGGCCGCGGCCGCCGCAGCCGGCTGGCCCTCCTGATCGCCGCGGCCGCGGTCAAGGCCGTCGCCGTGGTCGCCTTAGCCTGGGACGTCGTGCAAAACCGCCGGGGACGCACCCGCGGGGCGATCGCGTTCGCTGCGCTGGCGCTCGCCTACGCTCCGCTCGCCTGGTCCGTCCTCGCCCACGGGCTCGACCACGCGCCCGGTCCGCCGCGCGTCTCGCTGCTCCACGCCGGCGCTCTCGCCGCCTACGCCGGATCAGTGGTCCCGCTGATGGTCGCCGCCGCGCTCGGCTGCGTGGCGATCCTCGCATTCACGCGCGCCTTCCGCGGCGGCGACGTGCTCGCCGGCGCCGCCCTGCTCGCCTGGACGGCGCTCCCCGCGCCCGAGCCATGGTATGCCGTATGGCTCGTGCCGGCGATCGCACGTTCGCCGGCGACCCCGGCCGGTCGCGGACTGCTCGCCGCCAGCGTAACGGGGGTCGCCGGCTACCTGCAAGATCTCAGTGGGGGAACCGCGCTCCATGACCCGGCGTTGCTCGGAGGTATTATGCTCGCTCAGTACGCGTTGCCGCTCTTGATCGCGGCCCTCTCGCCGGCGTCCGGCGCGCAACCGCTGCAGGCGCCGCCTACGCCTCCGGCACCGGCAACGGCAACGGCAACGGCGGTGGCCTCGGCGTCACCTTTGCCCGCCGAGACCGCGACCCCGAACCCGACCCCCACTCCGGCGGCCTCGAGCTCGCCGAGCGCGAGCCCGAACCCGTACCTCTACGTCGTCACGCCGACGGCGCCGCCCAACGGCGTCACCACCAGAATCATCGAAGTCGCGTTGAACGATAAAGTGCTGCATTCGGGCGGCATGATGCTGGTGCGGGTCACGACGAGCCCCGACGTGACGACGGTCGTCGCGCGAACGATGGGCCACGAGATCGCGGTCCCGCTGTACTCGCCCGGCGTGTTTGCCGGCCAGCAGCAGATGCCGAGCGGGATTCCCTTCTTCTTGCTCAACCGCACGTTCCAAGTCGACTTCGTCGCGACGACGGCGGACGGGCACACCGCCGTCACCAGCCTGCCGCTGCGGCTCGAGCGCTAACCCGCGGGCGAGCCCCCGACGGAGATCGCGATCTTCCGCGGCTGCGCCTTGGGGTGCACGTGCAGGCCGAGGTTCAGCATGCCGTGCTCGACCTTCGCCTCGATGGCGTCGACGTCGATGTCGTCGGAGAGGATGATCGAGCGCTGAAACGACCGGCGCTCGGATTTGCCGTTGACCGTGAGGACGCGGTCCTCCACGGTCACCTCGATCTCGTCGGGCTTGTAACCCGGCACGGGCAGTTCGACGATCCAGCCGTCATTGGTCTTCTGGACTTCTCCCGATCCATACGTGGCGACGTTGCCGGCGAAGCCGCGCAACGGGTCGAACCCGAAAAGATCGCTCACGAGCCCCCGGCCGGCACCGTTCGGGCGAGACATCAGATCAGCCATGATTTCCCTTGAAACCTCCGCATGACGTGCCGCCCTTCGCCGGGCGGCCAAAATCTTGACACCGGCAGAATAGCGCGCGTTAGCGCTCTTGTCAATAGAGTGCCAGAACCGCCAGAATCGGGCTTCTCGGCCGGCTCAGCCAAGCGATCCGGGCCGTGCCTGCGTAGCGGCGCTATGGTACACTAAGAGGCCGTGCCCGAAGCCGTCCTCGCCCCGAGTCTCGTCCGTGCCCTGCCCGCCTCTTCGCGCACGCTAGCCGAACTGATCGAGCGTCTTCGCACGCCGCTGGCCGGGCGCGGGTTCGCCTTCGCGATGCACGAGACGACCAGCGCCGCTCGGCCCTTCCTGCTGGCCGGGCTCCACGGCGCGCTCGGCGGCCAGATCTTCGTCGTCGTTCCGACCAGCGACGTCGCCGAGCGGACCTTCACCGACCTGACCTATTATCTCGGCGAGCGGGAAGCGCGATCGGTCGCGCTCCTGCGGGCGCGCGAGGAGACGCTCGGTGCGATCGAGTCGCCCTCCGAGCGCAGCGCGCGGATGACCCTGCTGGCCGATCTGTGCGCGCGCAAACCGCAGGTGATCGTCGCGCCGGTGAGCGCGCTGCGCCAATTCGTCATCCCGCGCGGTGCCTTCGAGGACGCGTCGTTCACGCTGCGCGGCGGTGAGACGGCCGATTGGGAAGGGACGCTCCAGCGGCTCTACCGCCTCGGATACGACCGCGTCGACGTCGTGAGCGCGGCGGGCGAGTACGCAGTGCGCGGCGGGATCCTCGACGTGTTCGCGGCGACCGCCGATACGCCGGTGCGCGTCGAGTTCTTCGGCGACGACGTCGAGTCCATTCGCTCGTTCGACCTGCAGTCGCAGCGTTCGACCGCCCCGCTCGACGCGCTGACCGTCACACCGTGGCTCGAGATCCTGCGCGAGGAACGTTTGCGCGAGAACGTGCTCGAACGCGCGACCGGCGATGCGAACGTCATCTCCGCCCTGCGCGCGTATCTCGGTTCGGGCGCCGACGTCCCCGAACCGTGGGTTTCGCTCGCCTACGGCGAACGCACGACGGTCCTCGACTACCTCGATCCGAACGCACTCGTCGTGCTCGACGAGCCGGGGATGCTCGAGACGATCGAGCGCGGACTCGACGAGGAACGCGGGCGCGGCGCACAGGCCCTGATGGCGGGCGTCGACTCGGGTGAACTCGACGTGCGCGACGACGAGGTCGGCGAGGCGCTGCTGGCCGACGTCGTCGCACCGGCTCCGCGTCTGCGCGACTACGCCGAGCGGCTGCGCGAGCGGCGCGTGCTTACCCTGACCGGCGGAATCGAAGCCGGCGATCTGCGCTGGGCGCCCGCGGCGATGGAGGACTTCGTCTTCGAGACGCGTCCGGCCGAGCATTTCAACCGCCGGCTCGAACTCTTCACGCAAGCGGTACGGGAATGGGTCGCGGCCGGCGACACGGTGTGGCTCGTCGCGACCGGCGCGTCGCGGCTCGCCGAGATTCTGCGCGGCGCGAACATGACGGTCGAACGGAGCGCGCCGTTCGTGCACCTGCGCGCCGCGGGGACCGACGGCGTCGCGATGTCGTCGTCGCGGCACGGTACGATCTACGTCGATCAAGGCTCGCTCGAGAGCGGCTTCAGCGTGCCGGGATTGCGCCTGCACGTGCTGGGCGATCGCGAGGTCTTCGGCCAGCCGGCGAAACGCGTCAAGCTGCGCGCGGTGAAGGAAGGCGTTCCGGTCACGCTCGCCGACCTCAAGGTCGGCGATTACGTGGTGCACGCCGTGCACGGTATCGGGCAATACCTCGGCCTGCGCACCGAGACGATCCTCGGCGCGACGAGCGATTATCTCGATCTGAAATACGCCGGCACCGATCGCATGCTGGTGCCGGTGCATCAGATGCATCAGGTGACCAAGTACAGCGCGAACGAAGGCAGCGCGCCGCGGCTCTCGCGGATGGGCGGCGCCGATTGGGCACGCACGAAGTCGCGCGTCTCCGAGAACCTGGCGAAGATCGCCGACGGCCTGGTGGAGCTGTACGCCGAACGCGAGGTCGCGCGCGGCCACGCGTTCGCGCCCGACACGCCGTGGCAGGCCGAGCTCGAAGAGTCGTTTCCCTACGATCCGACGCCCGATCAGGCCAAGGCGATCGACGACGCGAAACGGGACATGGAAGCGCCGAAGCCGATGGATCGCCTGGTCTGCGGCGACGTCGGCTACGGCAAGACCGAGGTCGCCGTCCGCGCGATCTTCAAAGCGATCGCCGACAAGAAACAGGTCGCCCTGCTCTGTCCGACGACGCTGCTCGCCGCGCAGCACGCGCGCACCCTGCAGGCGCGCTTCGCCTCGTTTCCGGTCCGCATCGAAGAGCTCTCGCGCTTCAAGACCAAGAAAGAAGCGCGTGCGATCGTCGACGACATCGCGCTCGGCAAAGTCGACGTCGTGGTCGGAACGCACCGGCTCCTGCAAAAGGACGTGGTGTTCCGCGACCTCGGCTTGATCGTGGTCGACGAAGAGCAGCGCTTCGGCGTGATGCACAAGGAGCGGCTCAAGCAGCTCAAGGCGACCGTCGACGTGCTCACCCTCTCGGCGACGCCGATCCCGCGCACGCTGCAGATGTCGCTGATGGGCGTGCGCGACCTCTCGCTGATCCAAACCGCGCCGAAGAACCGCATGTCGATCAAGACCGTCGTCGTCCCGCAGTCGGACGCGGTCGTGCAGCGCGCGATCGCGACGGAACTCGATCGCGGCGGCCAGGTCTACTACGTGCACAACCGCATCGAGTCGATCTACGGCGTCGCGCGCGCGCTCGAACAGCTCGTGCCGAAGGCGCGCGTCGCCGTCGGCCACGGACAGATGCACGAGCACGAGCTGGAACCCGTGATGTCGCGCTTCATCGACGGCGAGATCGACGTGTTCGTGTCGACCACCATCATCGAGAACGGGATCGACATCCCCAACGTCAACACGATCATCGTGAACGACGCCGACAAGTTCGGCCTGGCGCAGCTCTATCAGCTGCGCGGGCGGGTGGGACGCTCCAACCATCAGGCGTACGCATTTCTCACCTATCAGGCGCACAAGGCGCTGACCGAAGAGGCCAAGGCGCGGCTCGAAGCGATCCGCGAGTTCACCCATCTCGGCAGCGGCCTGCAGATCGCGATGCGCGACCTGGAGATTCGCGGCTCGGGGAACCTGCTCGGCGCCGCGCAGTCGGGCTTCATCGGCGCGGTCGGTTTCGAGACGTACGTGCAGCTGCTGGCCGACGCGATCGCCGACCGGAAGGGCGTCGAACACGAGCGCTCCGACGCGCGCGAAGCCGTCATCGACGTCAAGCTCGACGCGTACGTCCCCGACGACTACATCCCGCAGGTCTCACAGAAGATCGCGATCTACCAGCAGCTCGCCGCAGCGCGTACGATCGCTGCCGTCGACGAGGCGGTAGCGTCGGTGCGCGACCGGTTCGGCGCGCCGCCGCCGGAGTTCGACGCGTTGGTGGAGATCACGCGGCTGCGCGTCATGGCCATCGCCGTCGGCGTGACGCGGGTCGTCATCAACGAACAGCGGCTGACGCTCGGTGTCGGCACCGGGTTCGCGCTCGATCCAGCGTCGATTCCGAAACTGCAGTCGATCACCAAGAACAAATTCCGTTTCGGCGAGGGCAAGATCACGATCGACCTCCCTGCGCGGTCGGCCGCAGAGCAGCTTCCGACGCTCCACGCGCTGCTCGAGGCGCTCTAGAGACGGCCGTTGGGCCGAACGTCCTGACTTTTTCGCGCGCGGATGAACGGGCTCTGAACCGTCGAAGGAGCGCGCCATAGGGAGGTGCGCTTTGGATCCTCACGATCTCGCCCTCGCGTATGCGCTCAGCACGATCGCCGGTTTGCGTGCGAGCCTCACGATCGCCGCAATTTCGCTAGCGGTCCATCTGCACTGGCTCGCGCCGCCTGATGCGTTGCATTGGCTCGCCTCCGACGCGACGCTTGCGATCGCCAGCGTCTTGGCCGCCGCCGAATTCTTGGCCGACAAGATTCCGGTCGTCGATCACGCGCTGCACGTCGTGCACGTCTTCCTCGCGCCGGTCGCCGGCGGCACCGCCGCGCTCGCCGCCGACCCGTCCAACAGCGACTCCGGAGCGATCGTCACCGCGGTGCTGGCCGGCAGCTACGCGCTCGCGATCCACGGCCTGCGCTCGGCGGCCCGCGCCGCAAGCTCCGCGATCTCGCTTGGCGCGCTCAATCCGCTCGCGAGCCTGGGCGAAGACGCGATCGCGATCGGCGTATTGACCGCCGCCTTCTTCGCACCGATCACCGTCGCAGCGATCGTCTTGCTGGTCACCGCGATCGCCGTCATGGCCGTGCGCCGCATGCTCGCCGCCGCGAAGGCGCGCAGCACCACGGCAGTACTCTCACCCTGAGGTCGCGATCTTTACGGTGCGGTTCACCGTCAATGTTTGCCAGTTCGCCTCGGCCTGCGCCGGGGTCAGCGCTGGATCGGGATCGCACGCGAACCCGAATGCGGAAAACGCCGCCGGGTGACGCTGGGCGATCGCCAGCGCCACGTCCGGCACGATCAACCGTTTCCACAAGTCCGGGCTGCCTTGCCAATAGTGCCCCGGCGTCCGCTGCGCGGTCTGCGCGGGCGAATGTTTCCCGACGGCCGCCGCGACGTCGTTGACGCCGGCGAGCCCCAGCGTTCTGAGCACGAGCGCGATCTCGCCGGCGGGATCGCGCACCAGGTCCGCATAGCGCATCAGCGCGTCGCTCCGCGCCGCCCAGCGCACGCTCACGTCCAGCAGCGCCTCCGCGCGCCAGCCGAGGGCGTAGCGGACGAACGCGTCGCTGACCGGCGTGACGCCGTCGGTCAGCGACCGTTCGTCGCCGGCCTCGCCTTCCAGCCAGCGGTTCGTCGTCGGATCGGTCGGCGCGTACTGCAGGATCGAGATCAGCACGTCGAGCGGATGGCGTGCCGTCACCACGATGCGGAAACCGCGCTCGCGCAAGAAGCCTTCGAACGCCGCGCTGTGGCGCCAGTGCATGGCGATCGACGCGGCGGCCGGGAGTTGATCCCACGCAACTTCTCCCGGCACCCAGTGGCCCCAGTTGGGCAGCCCGAGCACGTCGGTCAACATCCGGCGGGCCCACACGTTCCCGGTTCGCGGGGTTGAGACGACGAAAAGCCGCGGCACGGTTCCCTGCTTCACCGGCGGAGCGCCGTCACCGCCCGGCCTCCCGTAAATCCTACTTGACGCAGGCACACCGAGGGCCTACGTTCAGCCCATGGGTGCCGACCGGACCATCGCTCCCGACGAAGACAAGCTCCCCTGCTGCGGGCACTCGTGGCGGCTGCACACCCCCGCGTGCCGCTACTGGTATCCCGGCACCCGCCTCGAGGTGCCGCAGGAATGCGGCTGCGACGGCACCGCCAGCCCGAAGCGCACGCCGCAGGCGGACGACCCGGAACGGTCGCAAGCGGCATCGCACCCGGTGCGGTAGCTCCGCGCGCTAAGCGTGTTTGGTGAGAACTGACGTCTCGACCGACATCCCCGGCCGGAAGACACAACCGTCCGCCGCCGCCGGCAAGCCGATCCGTACCGGAACGCGTTGAGCGACCTTCACGAAATTGCTCGGCGCCGTCAGCGTCGGCAACGTCGAGAGCGCGCTCTGCGCGACCGGCGCGAGCCCTACGACTTTTCCGAGAAACGTATGACCGCGACACGCGTCGACCGCGATCTCGACATCGAGTCCCGGCCGTATCCGGTCGAGTTGCGTTTCCTTGTAGTTTGCCGTAACGAACACGCCGCCGACGGGAGAAATCGTCAAGAGTGCCTGTCCGGCGACCACGGTCTGACCCGGCTCAACGTTGCGCACGGCGATCCATCCGTCGATCGGAGAGACGATCCGCGTGCCGTCGAGGTCAACCTGCGCGAGCAACACCTGAGCTCGGGCGCTTTTGACCTGAGCCGAGGACACCTCGGTCAACGCAACTTTGCTCGGGACGCGGCTCGGTGCAGCCTGCTCGGCGACCTTTGCTTGCGCGACCGGAATCTGCGCCTGGACCGATTCGGCAACCGCTTGCGCAGTGGATGCGTCGGACTTCGCCTGCGCGAGCCTCGCGCGGGCGGTCCGCACATCCAGCCTCGCCGCTTGAGCCTTCGCGGACGCCGCTTCGTGCGCAGCGTGCGCCTGCGAGGCGGCGGTGCGTGCGGCCTCGCGGACGGAAGACGAGACGTATCCCTGCGCTGCTAGAGCATCGTCACGGCGCATCTCGGCATCGGCATTGGAAGATGCCGCAGCCGCCGCCGGCAACGCCGCGTCGGCAATCCGTACGGCAGTCAACGCCGATTCAAGCTCGGCTTGCGCAACCGAGACCGCGTTCGCCGCCGAACGCATGCGCGAGCGCGACTCCTCTTGCGCCCGTCGCGCGGCCTCGAGCATCCCCGCCTGCGTCGCGACCTGCGCTCGCTGCGTCTCGCCTTCCAATGACGCCGACGTCCGCATCGATTTCTCGGACGCGAGAGCAGCGGCCAATGCTCCTTGCGCCGCGGCGAGGTGCGCCTGCTCGGCCGAATCTTCCAAAATCACGACCACCTGACCTCGGCGCACGCGCTCGTTCTGCCTGGGAAGAACCGCGGCGACGCGTTCGGGAACACGGGTCATCACCATCACCTGATCCGTATCGATATACGCATCATCCGTAAAAACACGGTTCTGGCCATGCAGATACCACTGCACGCCCCACGCGAGCACGGCGGCCAAGACGAGCGCGATCAGACCGTACCTGATCCACCCTCGAGCGTTCGGCGCAGCCGAGACTTCGAGCTCGCCAGTCAGGCCGGCTTCCGCGCGGGTGAATCCGTTCGGAACCTCTTTCGTCGTCTTCACTGGGTTTTTGCTCCGATCGACGTGAGGCGCCATAAAACGGCAACCCCGGGCATAGAGATCGCGAAGAACAACGCAAGGACGAAAAATGTCTGTTCGAAGCTCAGGGCCAGCGCGGCACGCGCAACGAACCACTGGAATGTCGGGACCGTCGACGTTGCCGCATCGGACGCCGACCATCCGTGTGCGATCAGCCAGTCCCGTATGGGCGCGAGGCGCAGTTCCGGCGTGAGGGACCCGGGCCTCACGTGCCGCGAAAACTCCGACATAGCCGTCATCTGTATCTGCGCCAGCATCGCACTCAATCCGGCATATCCGAAACCCATCCCCAACTGCCGAGCGACGCCGGAAATGCCGGTCGCCCCATCCAAGTCGCGTTTCTCGAGTTGCGCATTGATCAGAACGTTGAGCGGGATATAGAACAACCCGGATCCGATGCCCTGAACGAAACGCGGCCATACGATCTGCTCGAAGCCGACGTCCTTGCCGAGCATCGCAAGCCAAAACGTTCCGGCACCGACGAGGCCGAGCGCGATGATGGTCAGAAGCGCTGGCGGAATGCGCCCGGCGAGCGCTGTTCCACCGAACTGGATCGCTGCGATGGAACCGAACGCGGTAGGAAGCATGCCCAGACCGGCGAGAGCGCTGTCAAAACCGAGTACCTGCTGAAAATACAGCGGCACGATAAACGCTGTCCCGGTCGTGCTCACCCCCGTGATGACGGATAGCGCAATACCCACCGAGAAGGTCGGGATGCGCAGTGGGCGCAGATCCACCAGCGGCTTCGTCATATGGAGCTGGCGCACGACGAACGCGATAACGAGCGCCACGCCGGAAAAGAGCGCGGTCGAGATCGTCGTCGAGGAAAACCAGTCCTGACGCGGACCTTCCTGAAGCACGTACAGAAGGCAAGCGAAGCCGGACGACATGAGACCCAGCGACGTCCAGTCGAACGGACGGCGTTCGCCGCGAACGCTCTGTTCCGGAAGGAAGAGCATCCCCAGCGCAAACGCCGCACCCCCGAGCGGCAAGTTGATCAAAAACGCGAGCTGCCACGACGCATTCGCAAAAATCCATCCGCCGAGCGCCGGCCCGAGAATCGGCCCGACCATGATTCCCAGCCCCCAATACTTGAACGCCTTCGCGTGCATGTCTTTCGGATAGACATCCACGAGCGCCGCGGCCGACATCGTTTGCATGATGCCCGCGCCGAATCCCTGAAGCAGACGCGCCAGCACGAGTTCCGTGAGCGACGACGACATCGCACACAAGAGCGAAGCCGCCGTGAAAACCGCGATCGACGCCAGGAACGAGCGTTTGCGGCCGAGGTTCGCCGTCAACCAGCCGGCCAGCGTCATGGCGACCAGCATCGCGAGCATATACGCCGTGTTGATCGCCGTGATCTCATCGACCGAGACCCCGAGCGAGCCGGCCAGCACGTCAAAACCGACGTTGGTGATGCCCGAGTCCATAACGGCCATCAGTACGGGGACGATGGTCGTCACGGTGACAATCGCCAAATAGGCGCGCGACGGCCGTGCAGACGCTGCCGGTATCATCTCGGCCAACATCCGGCGACCGATATACAGTTCACGGCGCCTCGACTATCGGCCGCTCGAACGGCGAACACCTTCCACAGACGTCGCGCAGTCAACCCCGCGTGCCGGACCCCCGTCCCGGCGGAACTAGATTGCCTGAGCGTCGTCGATGCGTTGGTCGGGCAGGCAGTCCGCGTAGAACGACGGCGAGAGCGCGGAGAGGTTCGCGTCGGCGGACCGATTCCTGTCTTCGGCAGCTAGAGCGATCATCACGTCGACGACGGCGGCGTCCCACTGCGTGCCGCGCCCTTCGCTCAGCACGGCGATTGCTTCCCCGTAGGAGAATGCCTCGCGGTACGGCCGGTCGCTGACCATCGCGTGGAACGAATCGGCGACCGAGACGACGCGCGCTTCGAGCGAGATCTCGTCGCCGCGCAAGCCGTACGGGTAGCCGCGGCCGTCGAAGCGTTCGTGGTGCGCGGCGACGATCGGCGCATACTGCGCGAGCGTGGGAATCTGGGAGAGGATCTCGGCGCCCGACTCGGCGTGGCGCTTCATGATCTCCCATTCGTCGTTCTCGAGGGCGCCGTTCTTGAAGAGGATGGCGTCCGGGACGCGGATCTTGCCGATGTCGTGCAGGATGCCGGCGCGCACGATGCGCTCGGTCGTCGCCGGCGTCAGGCCGACGCGGACCGCGATGCGGCGGCCCCATTCGCCGGTGGCCTGCGAGTGGCTGCACGTGGCGTCGTCGCGCGCTTTGAGCATCGCGAGCAAACTTTGGATGGCTTCCTGACCGGACGAGTCGCGGCCCTCGATGGCGGCGGATTCGTCGGACGGCATGGTCCGGGAGCGGGCTTTGACGATCTCGAGGAACACGACGATCGTGCCCAGGTCACCGTGAAAAGCGTGCGCCAGTTCCTCGGCGATCTCGCACGCGGTGTCGATCATCGCCAGGACCACCGGAAGCGCGTGCGCGTGGCGCACCATCCGCGACCAGTGGACGATCGGGTCGGGCGAGCCTTCGCCGACCGACTTCGCAAGCGTGTGCACGAGCGTGCGCACGATGAGCGGAGAGACGACGAACTCGTAACGGCGGTGCAGGCGCATGACGATATCGTTCGCAACCTCGACGCGTTGTTCGTCGAGAGTTTCAGCGAGTTGAGCGCGCGTCGAGTGCGACGCGTCGTGTGCGATGTCGTCGATCATGTCTGCAGCCGGTGTTTCAGTTATCCGGCGTATACGGTGCGCAGCGTGTCACGACGACCCGCATGTGCGCCGGCCAGCACTTCGCGTTCCATCTGCGCCACTTGGCGAATGACGTCGTGGAGCTTACCGTGCGGAAGGTCGTCGAGTTCGTCTACGACGGATTGACCGGCGGCGGCGAACACATCGTCGACATCGTCGCACCATTCCGAAATTTTGGCGGCGAAGTCGCGCAAAGGCCGCAGATCGGCGCTGTTGAGCGCGGTCCGCATCATTTTCGTCGCCGAGCGAACGAGATTCATGTTGTCGGTATTCGGGGCCATCGACGTGCACGTCTCGACGAAGAGTTGCATCTTGTCGATCGACCGGCTATCCGCTGCGAGTTGATACATGGCGCGGCGCGGACTCAGCAGCAGACAGGCGGGTTGGTCGGGGCGACGGCGGAATGGGCGACGGCGAAAACGGCAGTCATGAATCACTCCGAAAGGGGGCTCGGTGGAAGTGCGCCGAGCATAGCACACCCCTCCGGGGGCGGCGTATGAGGCGTACACCCCATACGCGACGCGAACCCTTGCCGCGCAAGGGTTCGCCCTTCAAGAAACTTCTCAGGCGTAGATGCCGAGATCGCGAGCGCGCCGCACCGCTTCGGCACGGTTCCCGACTTCGAGCTTCGAGTAAATGCTGCCGACTTGTTTCTCGACGGTCTTTTTCGACTTTCCAAGCGAAGAAGCGATGGTTGCGAGGGTCAGGCCCTCTGGTAGGGCTTTCAAGATCTCGAGCTCGGCATCGGTCAGTCCGTACCGCGGACGTACCAAGCTGGCCGACGCACACGCCTGATTGATGAATCGCGCGTAGCCTCTCATCAAGGCGGGGGTCCGCTCCTCGTCCATGCCGTGGGGGGATATCAGCGACGCGAAGCGCTGCTCGGGATCGACCGTTCGGGAGAGTGCGCGCCGCCCGCGCGTCGTGTCCCCGACAATGATGCAGACCGCCGCGGCCAGAATGCGCGCGATCCGCCGCCGGCGCGCATCGAACAGAGGCTCGTTGCCGGATCGCTCGCTCGTTTGACTGATCGCACGCCGGGCGAAACTGCGGGCGAGATCGAGCTGCCACGTCGTAAGGGCGACAACGGCCAAGAGCGCGTCACAGAGCGAGCGCTCCGGGAGCGAGAGCTGGTCGGATTGCCGCAGCGACGTGAGCGACGCGCGCGCGACCTCGAAGTGACCGGCCCAGCCAGAAGACAACACTTCGGAGATGACGTAGTTGAAGCGCGTGAGATAATATTGCTCGTTGAGCGGATTGGCGAACAGGCGCCCCCGAATCGAGCCGAACCGGCGCGAGTCGCCGGCCTCCGCGGCGGTCTCGAGCTGCGAGAGCAGCCCGAGATTCTCGAGCGAAGCGTCGCCCGCCAGGTGGGCGCTCATCGTCATGCGCCGGGCG